>CBIGXK010000181.1:0-7668 GCA_966193805.1 uncultured bacterium
TGGATATATACGCAGTACGACAGCATGGTAGGCACAGGCAACGCCTCTACCAACGATCCCAGCGACGCTGCAATAGTGATCGCGAAGCCAACAAATAAGGGCCTTGCGCTTACTACCGACTGCAACAGCCGTTACGTGTTTGCCGATCCATACAAAGGTGCCATGATTGCCGTGGCCGAAGCAGCGAGGAACATTGTGTGCAGCGGCGGTCAGCCGCTGGGCATCACCAACTGCCTCAACTTCGGCAATCCCTACGATCCCGAAGTGTATTACCAGTTTGTGCAAGCCATCAAAGGCATGGGCGAGGCGTGCCGCAAATTTGATACGCCGGTAACAGGCGGCAACGTAAGTTTCTACAACCAGCATCCCGAAGGCGCCGTATATCCCACGCCCACCATCGGCATGGTAGGATTGCTCGACAACGTAAACAGCAAAATGACCATGAACTTCAAACATGAGGGAGATGTTATTTTCATGATCGGAAAAAGCAGCGGCGACATCAATTCATCGGAATACCTGCAGAAGATCATGGGCGTGGAATACAGCCCGGCACCTGCCTTCAACATCGACACCGAGTTTGCCATGCAACAACTGTTGCTCGACCTGATTAAGAAGAGCGTCGTCGAGTCGGCGCACGACGTGAGCGAAGGCGGACTTTTTGTTGCGCTCCTGGAATCGTCGTTCACGAACAACTTAGGTTTTGATGTGGTGGCGAGTGATTATAAGATAAGGAAAGACGGATTTTGGTTTGGAGAGGCGCAGAGCAGGGTAGTCGTTTCGGTAAAGGCCTCGAAAGCAGATGCGTTCCGCAAAGCCATGGGAACACACCCCTTCGAAGAGCTGGGCGCGGTAACGTCCGGGTCGGTGGAAGTTGACGGTCAGGAATGGGGAAGCATCGGCACCTGGAAACATCAGTATAACACAGCTATTGAAAAGCTATTGGGAGTAAATGCAAACAACTAATGATCTGATAGTGGTAACGGGGGCAGCCGGTTTCATCGGCAGTTGCCTTGCCGGTTACCTCAACGAAAAAGGATTTCGCAACCTGGTGCTGGTGGATGAATTTTCGCGCAGCGACAAATTTCCCAACCTTGATGACCTTACTTATACCGCGAAAGTGGAACGCGATGTCTTTTTCGACTGGCTAAAAGATGAAGTGCACACGCCTTCATTTATTTTCCACCTGGGCGCGCGCACCGACACCACGGAATTTGATTATGAAATTCACCGGAAGCTGAACCTGGAGTATTCAAAAAAAGTATGGGCATACTGCACGTCTCATAAAATTCCTCTCGTATACGCATCGTCTGCAGCTACCTACGGCGCCGGTGAACATGGGTACGACGATTCGCATGAGGTGATTGAAAAGCTGAAGCCATTGAACCCTTATGGCGAGTCGAAAAACGAATTCGACAAATGGGCGGTGAAGCAGTCCACGCATCCGCCGTTTTGGGCCGGTCTGAAATTCTTCAATGTGTATGGTCCCAAAGAATACCACAAGGGGCGCATGGCCAGCGTGATTTGGCACGCCTACAATCAAATCCGGAAAGACAGCGAAGTGAAATTGTTCAAATCGCACCGCCCGGATTTTAAGGATGGCGAACAGCTACGTGATTTCATCTACGTGAAAGACGTGCTGAAAGTTTGTTTTTGGCTGATGCAGACGCGGCCCGCATCGGCCATCTATAATTTGGGTACGGGAAAGGCGAGGACGTTTGCCGATTTGGTAAAGTCCACCTACGCGGCGCTCGATCTTCCGCCGACTATTCGTTTCATTGACATGCCGGAAGATATCCGCGAAAAATACCAGTATTTCACCGAGGCAAATATGAAAAAGCTTCGCGACGCCGGCTACAGCGAACCATTTTATTCATTGGAAGAGGGGATAAGGGATTATGTACAGGGTTATTTGTCTCCTATCTTTACAAAATGAAACGTAGCACTAATACGCGGATGAACCACAACATCGCAATAATCGGTGGCGGAAACCTCGGAACGGCCATAGCTGAAGGACTCATTGCCAGTAAATTTTCGAAACCTTCGGAAATTATCATAACAAAAAGAAACCTGGCAGCGCTGAAGCCACTCGAAAAAAAAGGAGCCGTCATCACTTCCGCTAACAGTGATGCGGTGAAAAAATCGCAGATCATCATCCTGGCGGTCAAGCCTTTCCAGGTAAAGGAAGTGCTTGAAGGAATAAGGAAAGATCTTACTGCTTCGCATATACTTGTGTCGGTGCTCACCGGCGTCACCATTAGCGATATTGAAGAAGTTGTTAAAAAGAAACTGCCTGTTTTCCGGGCGATGCCGAACACTGCGATCGCGATTCGCGAAAGCATGACGTGTCTGAGTTCATCAAACGCTTCGGCCGAACACGTGAAGCTGATCAACGACGTTTTTTCCACTGTGGGCAAAGTAGTGACCATCGACGAAAAGTTGATGGACGCCGCCACCGTACTGGGCGCCTGCGGCACCGCGTATGCGATGCGCTACATCCGCGCCAATATACAGGGTGGTATCGAGATCGGCTTTGACGCGCAAACTGCCAGCCTGATCGCTGCGCAAACGGTGAAAGGCGCGGCAGATCTGCTCTTGCAGAAAGGATCGCATCCCGAATCGGAAATAGATAAAGTAACCACACCGAAAGGATGCACCATTGCCGGACTTAACGAAATGGAACACAGGGGCTTCAGCTCCTCGCTTATCAAGGGCGTCGTGGCGAGCTATAACAAGATCCTTAAATCTTAATCTCATTTTTTCCACATGCAGTTCACGGTTTTTCCCGTTCGGAAAAATCGGTGTAGCTTTGTATGACCTTCTGGATTGCATCCCACGTTTTTTTCCCTTAGGTCGCTAGAAAATCTGAAATATATGGCCAAGTACATTTTTGTTACGGGCGGAGTTACATCTTCCCTGGGTAAAGGAATTATTGCTGCATCACTTGCAAAATTGCTGCAGGCAAGAGGTCTGAGAGTAACCATTCAGAAGTTCGATCCATACATCAACGTCGACCCGGGAACGCTCAATCCGTATGAACACGGCGAATGTTTTGTGACGGAAGATGGCGCCGAAACCGACCTCGATCTTGGTCACTATGAGCGATACCTGAATATCTTCACCACGCAGGCGAACAATGTAACCACCGGGCGCATATACCAGACCGTTATCAACAAGGAGCGCGATGGCGCGTACCTGGGAAAAACTGTACAGGTGGTGCCGCACATCACCGATGAAATAAAACGCAGGATGCTGCTGCTGGGACAGAGCAAAGACTATGACATCATCATCACTGAGCTGGGCGGCACCGTTGGCGACATTGAAAGCTTGCCCTTCATAGAAGCATTGCGCCAGTTGCAATGGGAACTGCCGGAAGAAGATACCGTTGTCGTTCATCTTACACTTATCCCGTACCTCAAGGCAGCGAAGGAGTTAAAAACAAAGCCCACGCAGCACAGCGTGAAGATGCTGAGCCAGGAAGGCGTTCATCCCGATGTGATCGTATGTCGTACCGAAGAATCGCTGTCATCAGATATCAGAAGAAAAATTGCCCTGTTTTGTAATGTCAAACAGGAGGCCGTGATAGAGGCCGCCGATGCTGCCAGCATTTACGAGGTACCCCTGGCGATGATGCGCGAAAAGCTGGACCTCATCTGTCTCAAAAAACTCAACATCACGCAATTTGCGGAACCCGAGCTCACAAAATGGAAAGAGTTCCTCGATAAGCTGAAATACCCTAAAAGTAAAGTCACCATCGGCCTCATAGGTAAGTACATCGAGCTGCAGGATGCCTACAAGTCGATACTTGAAGCGTTTGTGCATGCAGGCGCGATGAATGAATGCAAGGTGCAGGTGGTAAACGTGCACAGTGAATTCATCACCGAAGAAAATGTTGCCGAAAAACTGGGGCACCTTGACGGTTTGCTCGTGGCGCCGGGATTTGGTCACAGGGGTGTGGAAGGAAAAATCATCGCCGTCAAATATTCGCGGGAGCGCAACCTGCCGTTCTTTGGTATTTGCCTGGGCATGCAGATGGCCGTGATAGAATTTGCGAAGAATGTACTCGGATTGAAGGATGCCCACTCCACAGAAATGAACCCGGCAACCCCCGACCCTGTTATCGACCTGATGGAAAACCAGAAGAAAGTGACCGCGAAGGGCGGCACCATGCGCCTGGGATCCTATCCCTGTGAACTGAAAGAAAATTCACTGGCGAGATCCATTTACGGCGAATCACTCATTTACGAACGTCACCGCCACCGCTGGGAGTTCAACAACGCCTACCTCGACCGCTTCCAGGAGGCGGGCATGATAGCCAGCGGTAAAAATCCTGAAAGTAATCTTGTGGAGATCATTGAATTACCTTCACATCCCTTCTTCATAGGTGTGCAGTATCACCCCGAGTTGAAAAGCACCGTGGAAAATCCGCAGCCTGTGTTCGTGAACTTCATCAGCGCGGCAAAAAATTATTCGGAATTAAAAAACCAGGTGAAAAATCCGGCGCTGCAGGGCGAGATGATATAGAGGAGTTACGAACCCCTATCTTTGCACTCCTAAAAAAATCTCGAATAAATGGGCAGCATGGATCGCAATACAGTGATTGGCTTCGTTCTTTTGGCCGTACTACTGTTTTTGTATTTATTTCTCTCTACTAAAAGCAGCCAGGACCTCCAAAAACAAAAACAGGCCAGTGAAGATTCCATTGCCGCTGTGAAACGCGTTCAGGATTCCATTCGCATTGCCACCGATACCTCCATTACCAGGGCCACCACTGCCGATTCAGTGATTAAGCCGGCCGCAAAAGAGGAGTCGTTTGTTGTTGAGAATGAAGTGCTGAAAATTACTTTCAGCAACAAGGGCGGCCAACCGCAAAGGGTGGAGCTGAAAAACTACAAGTCGTTTGACAGTACGCCGGTCGTTCTTGCAGGAAGCGAGTTTGATAAAATATCCTATGCCGTTAACACCGGACAGGGCCAGGCCGCCCAGGTCGGCGAACTGTTCTTTCAGCCGGGCGTTGTCACCAAAAATGCCGATAACAGCCAAACGGTTTCGTTCCATGCGGATGTGACGGGTGGTACCATCGTTCACGAGTTTACGTTGAGGCCCGGCAGCTACATGATCGACTGGAACATCCAGATGAACGGTGCGGATAAATTGTTGACCCAGGGTGCCTTTAACCTGATTTGGCAATCGCAGGTGATGCAGCGCGAAAAAGACGTGGTGTACGAGCGCCAGCACACCAACATATGTTTTTATGAAGATGGAGATTTCGATTACATCCTCTCCAGGGATCAGAAGACTTTTGAAAAAGGCGTTCAGTGGGTGAGTGTTGCACAGCAGTTTTTCAATGTCACACTTGTTGGAAAGAACCAATTTAATTCGGGTAATGTAAGCTGGGTAAAGCAAAGCGCCGATACCTCGCGCGAGATAGCCAAAACAACGGCGAACCTGCAGGCGAAACTGCCGCTGGGCGCCCTTGCGAACGTGCCGTTGCAACTGTACTATGGCCCCAACGACTACCAGATTCTGAAACAGCAGGCGCCGGAGATGGATAAGATAGTGAACCTCGGAAGGGATTTTTATGCGTTTGTAAGGCCGATCAACAAGTACATCGTGATGCCGATTTTCAATTTCTTCAGCAGCTTTGTCGGCAGCCTGGGCATTGTGATCGGATTGCTGACACTATTTATCCGGTTATTGACGTCGCCGCTGGTGTACACCAGTTACCTGAGTGGCGCAAAAATGAGAGCGTTGCGGCCCGAGATCGAAAAAATGAAGCAGCGGCTGGGCAACGACCAGCAGCAGGTGGGGATGGAGCAAATGAAGCTGTTCAGGGAGGCCGGCGTTAACCCGCTGGGTGGTTGTATACCGGCATTGCTGCAGATACCAATCTTCTTCGCCCTCTACAGCTTCTTTAATTCCAATATCGATTTGAGGGGAGTGAGCTTTTTGTGGGCGGAAGATCTTTCCAGTTACGATGCGATCCTTCGTTTCCCTATTCACATCTGGGGGTTGGGTAACCACCTGAGCCTGTTCACTATTCTTGCGGTGGCAACGAGTTTTTTGATTTCGATATACAACATGAACATGACGCCCGATCAGAGTAATCCGGCGCTCAAGTACATGCCCTATATTTTTCCGTTCGTACTACTGTTTGTTTTCAACAGCCTTCCTTCTGCGCTTACATGGTACTACACGGTTTCGAACGTGATTACGCTCGTATTGCAATGGGTGATCAACACCTATATTATAGATCACGATCAGATCCTGGCCAAGATTGATGCGAACAGGAAAAAGCCGAAGGTGAAACCGAAGTGGCAGGAAAAGTTCGAGCAGATGCAGGAAACGCAAAAGAAACTGCAGGATACACAGAAGAAAGGGAAGAAAAGTTAAAACCCGCTCACGGTTCACAATATCCCCCGCTGACGGGGGTGGCGCGAAGCGCCGGGGGTGAACCTCCGCCTGCCAACGTCCCTTCCCTTTTCGACGTCTTTATACTATCTTACACGACAGTATGAAAAACACCTTGTTATTTATAATATCTTTTTGTGCGATGTTTTCATCAACGGGGCAGAGAAAGATATCGGAGCTTACCCTTGTTTACGACGCTAAGGTGACCACAGGCAACTCACAGCCCCGTATGGCCGATGCATTCGACGGCGCCACCACCACCATCTACCTGAAAGGCAACCTGAGCCGCTCCGAAATGGTGAGCGCCCTGTTTTCCTCTACTACGGTTCATGATTCAAAAACAGGCACCGCAGTGGTGCTGAGGGAAGTGAGCGGGCAGAAGCTGCTGATCCGCATGAGCTCGAAAGACTGGCAGGAGAAAAACGCGCGCTATGCCGGCATCACCTTTAAGAATACCGGCGAAACACGCGAAATAGCGGGCTATAAATGCGTTAAGGCCGAGGCTACCATGGGCGACGGGTCGAAGTTTACCGTTTATTACACCCCCGACCTGGTGCCCGAAAACAAGGAATACGACTATCACTTCCGGAACCTCAACGGGTTGCCGCTGGAATATGAATTGACACAGCGGAACCTTACGATAAAGTATACCGTATCGAGAATAAACCTCAACCCGGTTCCCGCGTCGCGATTTGACATACCGACAAGCGGATACCGCGAAATGACTTACGAAGAAAGCAAGAAGATCAGGGCGAACAAAAAGTAAGAGAAATTAACGGCAAAGGTTAAGTTTCAGGTCCAGCAGGTTCAGGTTGGACCTTATACCTGCATTGGCATTGAAAGAAAGCCTTGCATTGCTCATCCGAAGCTTAGACGGCATGATGAAAACGGTATTGCCTTTCTGATAAGTGATGATCGACCGGTAAACCGTTGCGTTTTTCAGGTTGATGGTGCTTAACAGACGGCTTCCCGAATAAGCGGGCTTGGTTTTGAGGGTGAAAGTACCCCGTGGTGTGACCGGTATGATGCCGATATTTGATGATGCAGACTTTTTCTTTCCGCCGCCACTGCTGGCAACAGCAATAGCAACTACAGCCAGCATGGTCACGCAAGTCAGAGATTTCTTCAGCATGTGGTTGAGTTTAAGCGTAAAGACTTTTTTCATAATCAAATGTAAAGATATTTCTTTTTTAAGACAGTTTTAACCCGATTTCAAAAAAGTTTAGGAATCCTTTGGCTCGTTATATGGAATATAAACGC
>CBIGXK010000182.1:0-7655 GCA_966193805.1 uncultured bacterium
GGGAGGACATAAAACTCAAAACTCGCTCATTGCCCACTGCCATTGCCCACTGCCCATTGCCCACTGCCGTTTCCCCTTCTCACCACACAAGAAACATCAAATCCCTCATGGCATAACTTTTTATCCCATCCTCCTTATTCATCATTAAACCTCACCAATATGAACAATGATAAAACCGCTTTAAACTCTGCCCTGCAGGAATTCTTCGTCACTTCCCTCCAGGAAATGTACTGGTCGGAAGTGAACCTCGCCAATATGCTGCAAACCATGAGTGAATCGGCAAGCAGCTCGCAACTGCAAAAAGCATTCGACAAGCATCGCCAGCAAACACAGGAACACGGTAAAACCCTCGAACAGGTATTCGCCCTGATGGCACTGCCACCCCAGGCCGAACCGTGCGTAGGATTGCAGGGCATCTTCGACGAAGGATGGCAGGTGATCGACGAAACAGAACCGGGCTCTGCGCAACGCGACGTTGCACTCATCATTGCCGCACAGAAAGTGGAGCACTATGAGATCGCTTCTTACGGCAGCCTGGTCACGCTGGCCAAAACCATCGGCCACAACGAGGTTGTTGACCTGCTGCTGCCGGTGCTGGCCGAAGAAAAGCAAACAGACGCGATCCTCACCAACATCGCGGAATCCGGCATTAATGCCGAGGCCACATCCGAACCGCCTGCCAACGCCCACCCGGCGCAAAATACGCTGTAAATAAAAAGCGGGATCTACTTCCCGCTTTTTTATTGCGTAAATTACACGGCTGTCAAATTATTGCTGTCGTCAAATAAACTACTATGGAGGTACAGCTAGACCACACCGCACACGGGCACTGTGGATGGTCCCGTAGAGAAGGTGAAGCCCACCTGGGAGACCTGGCGATCAGCATTTCCGGTAATTCACTGACCGTTTACCACACCGAAGTGTCGCCGAAAGCAGAAGGCAAAGGGCTCGGCAAAGTGTTGCTCGCCGCTATGGCCGACCATGCCCGCAAAAACGACCTGAAGGTGACGCCACTTTGCCCGTACGTGCATGCCCAGTTCAAACGCCACCCCGAAGAATACGCTGACATTTGGAACAAATAAACAACGGCAAGTTATTCACCATCTACTGCCTTTTTCAAGCTGTTATATAAAGTAACGATCTTCGTTTTCGGATCACCCTCACCCAAAGTTTCTATCGGCAGGTAGCCTTTATAGTCGGACGACTTAATAATTTTCACCAGCCGCTCAAGATCGGTAGGTACTTCTTTTCCTTTCACAAAAATCTTTTCCTTCACCTGCCAGTTTACCGTGCAGGGAATTGATTTTTCAATCTCTTCGTAAGGATCGTGAACACGATAGCTGCCGGTGTCGAGGATGAGTCCGAGCCATTCGGAATCAACGGCTTTGATCATATCAATTACCTGGCCGGCTGTTTGAATGAAGTCGTTGTGATTTTGCAACCCGATAACTACGCCGTGCTGCCTGCCATAGTCCACACACGTACGGATATCTTCCAGCATCCATGTCGTCACAGTTTCCTTGGAGATGTTTTCATTCTTCTGGTTGCCCGCAAAGATCCGGATAACCGGTGCGCCGATCTTTGCGGCCACTTCCACCCATTTCTTCACACGCTCCACCTCTTCATTTCTTTTCGCCTTATCTGCTAACGTAAAATCGTTGCGCACGCCTGTTCCGCTAATTTCCAATCCAAGATCAAAAGCCTTTCGTTTAATGGAAAACAGGTACTCATCATCGGGCACTTCGGGATAGCCCTTTATATAATAACCGGTAATGTCTACCGCATCGAATCCCGTTGCGGCGCAAAATTCAAGCATATCAAAAACAGACATGCTGCCCTTCAGCAGGGGGTCATTGAATGAAAACGCATTCAGGCTGATCTTTAACCGGTGCTTGTTTGGCGGCCGATGAATAGCCGCTTCGCTTTTATTAGCAATGGAAATAGCGGGAATGCCCATCATGGTGGCGAGGAAATGCCGGCGTTTAAAGCGGTGCATAATTTAAATTATGCCTTAAGTTCGTTATATTTATCCATACATTATGGAAACACAACACTTCTTCGCCCTTGCCTTCATTACGATGGCCATCTCCTGCACGGATCAGCAAACCGGCCAAACAGAAATTACGAAATGGAAGGATGATAAGTCCGCAGCCGTCTCCCTGACTTATGACGATGGCAGCCGCAATCAATTTTCAGTGGCATTGCCGATGATGAACAAGCTGAATATTCCCGCAACGTTTTTTATCATCACCGGCGAAGTGGAAGGGTCCGAATACCACGGTAAATTTATCGGCCGCCCCGTGGCGGATATTATTAAAGGAACCGCCGACACCCTTACCAACAAGGATAATTTTTTTGAACGCGCCTCTGCTATAGGATTTTTAGGATTGAAGGGTACACTCGCTTTTCACAGCGACGCAGGATCTTTATATGAAGCAGGAAAGGTGGAAGAGGCTTACCACCTGATAGATTCGGCCTATAAAAAGGTGCGCAGCGGAGCGTTTAAACCTGCAGGGAAAAACACCGATGAGGCGGTGCTCACCTGGCCGAAAATAAAAGAGTATGCAGCACAGGGTCATGAATTTGCCAGCCACACGGTCACCCATCCACGCCTGGCAGTACTCACAGAACCCAATATTGTTTATGAACTGGAAAAAAGCAAAGAAGAGATCGCAAAGCAGTTGGGAGAGGAATATACCTTTTCGGCAGAATGTCCATACGGTACGGAAGACGAACGGGTGATGTCGTATGCATACAAAGTTTACTACGCACTTCGCAACCGTATGCCCGAAGATTTTTTAGGAGAGATCAGCAGGTCATCGAAAAGAGTGCCGGCTTCATTTGATAAGGAATACGTTCAGTACCAGCGTGGCGCCACTACCAAAACGCCGCTGCCCATGATGAAATCATGGGTGGATACCGTGCTGAAATATGACAACAACTGGCTCGTGCTTACGTTTCATGGTGTCGATGGCGTAGGATGGGAAGCGCTGCCCCACGACCTGCTGCAGGAATATTTCGAATATATTACTTCACATGACGATAAATTATGGATCGCCACTTTCGGTGATGCCACAAAGTATATGCGCGAAAGAATGGACGCGAAAGTAGATACAAAAGCAAGTGACGGAAAGATCCAGATAAACCTTACCCATTCGCTCGATAAATCCATGTACAACTTCCCGCTGACGCTGCGGACGTATGTACCTTCCGACTGGAAACAGGTGCGCGTGATGCAGGGCGGCAAGAGCCAGTCGGTGGCGGTAAGTAATAACGACCAGGGAACCTTTGTGCTTTACCAGGTGCTACCGAATAGAGGAATTGCGGAGCTGTCGGTTATACCTTGATGTATATTTTCTTTTTATCCATCAGGTGTGCCACGAGCCACAATAAAAGAACAAAGCATATCGCGAACAACAATGAACCGTTTTCCGGCCTGCCGGGAAATTTCGAGGTAACGTCGTGATAGAACCATCCCCAGGGCGTAACATATTCATCAACACCCCGTGGAATATGAATAACGCCCAGCAATTTTGGAATGAGTCCGCTCAATGCATAAATAAACAATGCATTCTTGCCGAATACTTCAAAGAACCTGCTCCAGGCGCCGCGCTTTTGTTTTATTTCTACAAAATAGGCAAGCGTGCACAACAGCAATATTGCCAGACCGGAGGTGGCGAGAACAAAAGAGCTTGTCCATATTTTCTTATTGACCGGAAAAGTGAGGTTCCATAAATAGGCAAGGAACAAAATCCCGACGGCCCATACAAACAGCCTGGTGAGTGTTTGGTACAGCGAATCGGTTCCTTTGTTACGCAGTGTGTTGCCAACAAGAAAGCCGATAATTACCTGCACAATCGAGGGCAACGTACTCATGATGCCTTCGGGATCAAAAGGAATGCCTTCGCCATGATAAATGTGCGCCTCACCAAATGCCTGTATGTCGATAGCGGTGCCGAACCAGCCGTGGATGCTGTAGGGATCCGACGGGTTGCCAACAAGGCAAAGCATCCAGTACAGCAGCAGGATGCATGCGCCAATGACGAACGCACCCCGCGGCTTTGTGTAGTAAATGATCACCGAGGCGAAGAAGTAGGCCAGCGCTATGCGCGGCAGCACACCGAGAATACGTATCCCTCGCGTTTCGCCGCTGGCGGTTTGCCATGTCCACCCTTTAAAGATCACCTCGCCGTTCTGCCATTGAAAGAACGGGAACCAGTTGAGGAACCACGCAATGAGGAAAATGAGGATGGTGCGCGTCAGGACCTTCTTCCAGAATACGCCATCGCCGCCCTGTTGGAGCCGCGGCATAACGAATGCCATGGCGTTGCCCACAGCAAATAAGAAAAATGGAAATACCAGGTCGGTGGGAGTGAGGCCGTGCCATTCTGCGTGTTCGAGTGGAGAATAGATATGGGCCCAGCTTCCGGGGTTGTTCACGAGGATCATGAATGCGACGGTGGCGCCGCGAAAAACATCCAGTGAATAGTAACGCTGCTTGATCACCTTTGTAGGTTTTTATTGGTAATAGTATGTATGTCCGTATATATCAAACGCGCTGTCTCGCGTGTTGTTATCGAAGCGATTGAAGGTACGCCGCTACGTCTGCCAGTTGCTGTTCACTCATTCCTGTTACCGCCGGCCCGGGCATCAGGCTCCTGCTTTGTTTTTGTCTCGACGTTATCTCGTTCAGGGCTATCGCGTGTGTTTTTCCCGAAACATCTTTCATCACGAGTGACTGTTTGTTTTCACCAATCACGAAACCAAACCACGATTCTCCGTTTTTTGTATTGACCAGCCACGGTTCGTAGGCTGCCATGATTGCGGCACTCGGATTCACGATGGCATCAAGTAAGCCGGTGTTGTCAAATTTTTTACTGATGTTGGTGAGTTCCGGGCCAATATTGTTGCCGGCATTCCCGATTTTATGACAGGATGAGCAATAGCTGGTAAAAATAGTTTTCCCGTTCGCTGCATTTCCTTGCAAGGAAGCGATGCGGGGAATGGAATAACTTTTCGCGGGGCCGCGTTGCTGAAAGTATTTTCCGGCCTGCACGCGAACGGCGACATTCGGATTGGTAAAAATAAATTCGCTTGCGGCGGGCATAAGCGATTCGGGAAATTTATTTTCTGCAGCAAGGCCAATCAGCATTTGACCGCCTATCGAATCTTTGGCCATTTCCCTCAGCCGCGATTTTCTCGCACTGGGCGTTAAGCGTTCATCCAGCACTGCTTTTAATTTCGCCTTCATCACCGCCAGCGTTCGTTCGTAACCAGTGTTCAGGTGAATGTTCTTCCAGTTCAATAAATTCTGCCAGTCGTTTTGCTGGCGGAACGATAACCAGTACAAAGCCTGCTCCCGTACATCGGGCAGTTTATTTTTACCCAGGCTCACCATGGCCTGAGCTGCCTTTTTATCTTTAATAAACCCGATAGCCGTAATAGCGGATCTTCGGTCGGCGGCGCTTAATGAAGCGTCCGTTGCGCGTGCCACAAGATCGTTGAGTGCATTCAAAGGGTGAAGCCGCCACGCCAGCGAACTCATCTTTTTATCCCATTGCATTGGCGACTTTCCATTGGCCAATAATTGTTTGATCTCAGCATACATCTCTTCTTCATGGCCGGCAAATGCAGCGCCAAGCGCCTCGAGGTACCAACGGTCATCGCCGTCATATTCCTTCACCAGTTCCAGCAAAACCGGCTTTGTTTTTTCAAACGGCAAATCGCGCAGGGCAATGGCCACTTCTCTTCGAACGAATGAAGAAGGATCGCTTTGCAAACGAACTGCATAAGGCAGGATATCCGTTGTTACCACACGCAGTGACCGAAAAGCAATGGCACGAATGTTTTCGTCGGGATCACCCAATAATTTTTCGGTCGCTGCCGCGCCTCTTGTGCCCAGTTGCGGCAACAGCCATATCGCCCTTGCACGTATATACGGATTTTCATTTTTTACCAGGGAGATGACAGCATCAACGGCTGCATCCTGCTGTTTCTTCAATGCATGAAAAGCGAGGTGGCGCACGTTAACCGCGGGATTTTTCAGAGCCTCGATCTGGCCGGCGATCGTGCTGAGATCTATTTTTGGCGCCCGAAGTGTTTTGTTTTTCGGTGTGATGCGGTATATCCTGCCATAGCCTCTTTTGTCCTGCATTTGATGGCCGCCCACCACCGGGTCGTACCAATCCGCAACATACATGGCGCCGTCTGTACCCATGGCAACATCGCTGGGGCGGAACCATTTTTCCTGGTGGCTGTTGGCAGCGCTGTCGTTCCATTCATATAATGCGGTATCCTCTTTTATAGAAGTCATGAAGTTGCTGCGTTCTACCGGCAGGTAACCCGATTTTTCCCGCTTTAAATGATAACCAAAAATCACATTTCTTCCGGCATCCGCACTGAACAGCATGCCGCGATATTTTTCTCCCAAAGCATCGCCCTCATTCACTACGATACCTGTTGGTGCGCCTGCACCACTGCGATCGCCGGCGGGGATTGTTCCCGGATCTTCCTGGTGCCAGTGCGCCGTGAAAATGTCCTGGTCGGGACGTTGGTCTGCCTGCCACGTTCTCGTGCCATCTGTACTGAAATACCCGGCGTTGCCGCCCTCCATCAGCCACGTGGTGCGGCATGCCGATACTTCATCGTCATTATCGTTTTGCCAGAAGTTGCCATAGGAATCAACAGTCAGTTCGTATGCGTTCCGAAAGTTGTGCCCCAATACTTTTAATCCTGAACCGTCCGGTTGTATCCGCAGGGCCAATCCGCCCACCCATACTTTTCCATCGTCACTTTTCATGTTGCCCTCGTTGTGCAGGTTGTAAGGTGTGCCGCCGGTGTACACGCTGCCCGCGCGCAGTGTCCATCCGCTTTTATCCGTCACGATGTGCGGACCTGCGTTGCCCGTGTTGAAGTACCAGTTGCCATCGGGTCCCGCAAGCACTGCGTGCAGCGAGTGGTCATGGTCCCTTCCTCCGAAGCCGGTGAGAAAAATTTCTTTTTTATCGGGCCTGTCGTCACCATTTTCATCTGTATATACAATAAGATTGGGAGCACATGACACCACCGTTTTATTGCCGAACACGCCTATGCCCAACGGTGACACCAAACTGGTGTCCTGCACGTACACTTTGGAGGAGTCGGCAACGCCATCGCCGTCGGTATCTTCGAGAATAATGATCCTGTCGCCTTTGGGGTGATGAAAGAATGCAGTGGAATCATTGTTGAAGTTCCTGTAGTTGACGGCTTCCGTTATCCAAATCCTTCCCCGCGCATCTACATCCATGTTAGTAGGATTATAGAACATGGGCGATTCGGCCCATAAGGTTGCTTCAAGGTCGTTGGGCAAATAGATCTGTATGTCGTGCGGCGATGTTTTTTTCGTTTCATTACAGCCCCAAAAAACCAGCGGCCATAATAAGCAGGATACGTAAACAGCTAATTTCATTTATTAAACAATTTGCGCAAATAACCAAGATTGTGGCGGTAGCTATCCAATACATTAGAACCTTTCGGAATGGATCCCTCGATCTGCATCCAGCCATCACCTTTGTACTTCGTGTCGTAAATAGCTTTGGCAACTTCTTTCCAATCGATCGGTCCCTGGTCGAGTAATAAACCGTTTTCTTTCATGTGCAGCTCACACACCATATCTT
>CBIGXK010000183.1:0-7648 GCA_966193805.1 uncultured bacterium
ATATTTATATATAAACTAAGCTGACTGGACATGAAAATGACCGCTGCATTGCTGTTCTCTTTTTTACTGCTGAACGCCTGCCGAACCAGCAACGACCCGCTGCCCATCACCGGCACCTGGCAGTTACTGACAGGAACACTGATCGAAAACGGCGACACCAGCATTACCGACTACACCAAAGACAAAAAGTTTATCAAGATCATCAATGATTCACATTTCGCTTTTTTGAATCATGACCTCAACAAAGGAAAAGATTCGCTCGCCTCGTTTTCGGCGGGCGGAGGGAGCTACACTTTATCGGGCAACACTTATACGGAACACCTGGAATTTTGCAGCGACAGGGCGTGGGAGCAGAATGACTTTTCTTTTACCGTAACCATTCACAACGATACGCTGATTCAGCAAGGGGTGGAAAAGGTGGAGGGAACATCCATCAACCGCCTGAATATCGAAAAATATACCCGCGTCACCAATTGATATCTCTCCATATTTACAATCATCGAACGAAAACAAAAAACTAACGACATGACGAAAAAGTTGAAACACATGGCGCTGCTGCTGGCGGCGTTTTGCCTTGCCCCTTTCTTTTCACAATCGCAGCAGAACCTCGATTCTTTGCTGCCCGTGCGCGGACTTTGTATCGTGGCACCGCGACCCGCTGGCGTTGATGCATTCACGAAGTTCATCAACGAAGAGCTGGGGCCGCGCAAGGTCAATACGCTCATATTGCGTGTGGACTGGAACTACCAGTTTACTTCGCACCCCGAGCTGAAAGACAGCGTGGCGCTATCCAAAGCCGATGTAAAAAAATTGGTGAACGCCTGCAAGAAAAATGGCATTCGCCTGATCCCACAGATCAATTTGCTGGGCCACCAGTCGTGGGCCAGCACCACGTATGCGCTGCTGCGCGTATATCCGCAGTTTGACGAAACACCTCATGTGAAAATGCCGGAAAAATATGTATGGCCAAATGCAGATGGCTTGTATTGCAAAAGCTATTGCCCGTTGCATCCCGATGTACACAAAATAGTTTTCGAGTTGATGGACGAGATTTGCGATGTGTTTGAAACAAACGCATTTCATGCCGGTATGGACGAAGTGTTTTACCTTGGCGATGAAAAATGTCCGCGTTGCCAGGGTAAAGACAAGGCAGAATTGTTTGCCGGAGAAGTGTGGAAGATCCGCAATCACCTTGCAAAGAAGAACAGGGAACTTTGGATCTGGGGCGACAGGCTGCTGGATGGCAGAGCCACCGGCTATGGCAGATGGGAGGCGAGTTACAACAACACTTACCGTGCCATCGACATGGTACCAAAGGATATAATGATCTGCGACTGGCACTATGAGCGTGCCGATAAATCGGCAGTTTATTTTGCGATGAATGGTTTGCGCGTCGCCACCAGCCCCTGGAGAAACCCGACGACGACCGTAAAGCAGGTGAACGACATGGTCAACTTCAGGAAAGACGCCACACTGCAGCAAAAAGACCGTTTCCAGGGCATGGTTCAAACAGTATGGACGGATGTTGACGGATTTTTGAAGGAGCGCGACGATGCGAAGAAGGGCGCGGCTGTGTCGGGACTCAGCCAGTGGGCGTCGTTCGACAGCATGTTCAAAAGAATCAATGAGCTGGCGGCAGCCGAATAGCCTGATACTGTTACCCAAAAGTTGCCTCGCACCCTGCCCGGGGAGCCATAATGTAAACAACAGAATAATTCATGTATGGAAGATGATAAAAAGAAGAATGGCATAACAAGGCTCCGGTTTTTGAAAGATTCCGGTGTGATGGCCGCTGGCTTCACGCTCTTTCATACGACTGGTATAGGAAAAGGTACAGTAAACAAGTTAGAAAATAACCTCTTTATAGATGGAATGACGGGCCACCAGCTCGTCATTCCTAAAGAGGCCTCCGATATTGAAAGCCGCGCCGCGCAGCAATTGCAACACTACCTGGCTGAGATGTCGAAAACGAAGCCCAACATCACCCGCGAAAACGACTTCAAGGGCACCGCAGCGATATATATCGGAAAAACCGCCTATGCAAAAGAAAAAGGTATAGATACTGATAAGCTACAGGCCGACGGCTACCTGCTAAGGCCCTCAGGAAATAATTTTATTATTGCAGGAGGAACAGGGAAAGGGACACTCTATGGCGCGTATGCCGTGCTTGAATCGCTGGGTTTCAGGAAATACACTTCGGCCTATACACTCGTTCCAAAAACAAAGGGCATCTCTTTTCCCAAAAAGGAGGTGGTAGATGTACCGTTCATTCAATACAGATCCACTTCGTACAGGGATACCCGTGAGCCTGAATATGCCGACTGGCACCGGCTTTCGTCGAGAGACACCTGGGGACTGTTCGTTCATACTTTCGACCGGCTGGTGCCTCCCGATGAATACGCTGCCGCACATCCCGAGTATTATTCCTTGAGAAACGGCACGCGCCAGCCGGGTACGCAACTATGTTTATCGAACGAGGGCGTTCTCGATGCCGTCATCACCCATTTGGAAAAAGAAATCGATAAAAATCCGGAGGCCTTATACTGGTCGGTGAGCCAGAACGATAACGACCAGCATTGTGAATGCGACCGCTGCAAAGCGCTGGATGAAAAATATGGCAGCGTGCCGAGCGGTTCCATTCTGTATTTCGTCAACAAAGTTGCGAAAGCATTTCCCGGTAAAACTATTTCAACACTCGCGTACTGGTACTCGCGGTCGGCGCCTGTAGGAATAAAGGCAGAGCCGAACGTCAACATCATGCTTTGCAATATCGAAAGCAAACGCCAGCAACCTGTTTTTAAAACGGACCCGGCTTTTACCAATGACCTCAAAGATTGGGGTAAAATTGCCGGCAACATCATCATCTGGGATTATAACATACAGTTTGCCAACCTCGTGAGCCCTTTTCCCAACCTTCACACCATAAAGCCCAACATCAAATTTTATACGGACAACCACGTCAACTCCCTGTTTATGCAGGCCAACGGCCAGGCCGGGGGAGAAATGGCAGGACTGAGGGCTTATCTCATCTGCAAACTGATGTGGAACCCCGATGCCGACGATGCTGCTATTATTGACGATTACCTGAAGGGATACTATGGAGCCGCAGGCACGTACATCCGTCAATACATCGACGAAATGCGCGAGTCGTTGTTGAAAAGCAATTTTCCGTTAAGCATTTTCGGGGATCCTATCGACGCAAAGGATACTTACCTGTCGCCAGTCATGATGGAAAAATATAAACAGCTTTTTGACAAGGCTGAAAAGGCCGTTGCCAACGATGGGGAAGTGCTGAGACGCGTGCAGGCGGCCAGGCTGCCGATCATGTACGCTGAAATTCAGATCGGCAGGCAGGAAATAGACACTGAACGCAGTTTGTACAAAACTGCAGACAATGGAAGAGTTATCGCCAAACCGGAAATGGTGGCCATGCTGCAGGAGTTTGTGAAACGCTGCAAAGAAGACGGCGTAACCAGGTTAAGGGAACGCAGTACTCCTCCCGATGATTATTTGCAATCGTACAACAGGATGTTTACGAAGATGGAGCAAATGCAGAAAACGCTATCGTTCCGCAAAAAGATTACGCCGGTCACTCTTCCCGCCAAATCATCCGTAGGCGTGGAGGGATTGACAGACGGCGTATTCGGGTCGTATGAATCGTGGAGCAATCCCGATGTTCATTGGGTGGGTTACGAAGGAACGCATATTGATTTCGTTCTCGACCTTGAGGAAGTGATGCAGGTTAATGGCATCAGCATGGACTTTCTCAATGCGCAGGCACAGCCCGATTGGAACCTGCTGGCATTGCCCAAACATGTATCGTATGCGCTTTCTGAGGATGACAAAACCTATGGCGAACCAATAACAATCGATAACCCTCACAACCCCAACCCGAAGGAAAACCCCGACATTGCAAGCGTACCCGTTTTTTCTTTTCACGCCGATGTGAACAAACGCGCCCGCTACATCAGGGTACACGCAGAGAGTTTATTGAAGATGCCCGCGTGGCACATCCGCACCGGCATGCCGGCGTGGCTCTATTGCGATGAAATCGTGGTCACATAATTGCACTACCTCCTACCCCCCGCCGAACCGATAGATGCAATTAAAAAGATTTGTATGCTGTACCCAACATCCATCCAAAAACAATATGAAGATGCCGCGGGCGATGATCTAAAAGTGTTGATCGCAGGTGCCGGCATCGCCGGTATTTCGGCTGCACAAATGCTGCGCAAAGACGGAAGGCATCCTGTGCTGGTCGAACGCAATCCAGACGATTCTCATCCCGGTTATATGCTGGCGTTGATGCCAATGGCGGATGCGCTTATCGACGACCTCGACGCTCGTACGGAATACCGGCAAAGAAGCGAGCCGTTCAACAGGTACGGTCTTTATAGCCATAAGGGGAAATTGCTGCGCGTGGATTCCATGTCGGATATCCTTTCCCGTTATGGCGACTACCGCGGTATCGCACGCGGAAAATTACTCGGGGTGCTTACGCACGATGGCTGTCCGACAGCCTTTTCCACAACTGTAAGTGCCATCACCTCCACAGAAAACAACGTGCAGGTGGTACTGCAAACCGGCGACGCAGTCACTGAAATGATGTTTGATCTTGTTATTATCGCTGATGGAATACACTCAGACACGCGCAAACTCGTTCTGGGCGACCGGCCCGTTGACATTGCCGACACAAAATGGGGCGGCTGGGTAGTGTGGGCGCCGGAAGACGGCAACATGGACCTTGGCGAGGAACTGTGGGGAGCCGGTTTTTTTGCCGGCGTTTACCCGGTAAAGGGACAGTTGGGTGTGTTCCTGGGTGGCGCGAGAAAAGATACAAAAGCCGGTCCGGCAGCGTTTGTTGACAGCATCCGTAACAAGTTAAACACCATCAGTCCACGATTTGAAAGCTGCCTGCAGGCCGTGACGAAAACCGTTGATCCCTATTACTGGTCGCTTACCGACTGCCGCTCACCGCAGTGGGCGTTTGGGCGAACGATATTGCTCGGCGATGCGGCCGCCGGCTTTTTACCCACTGCCGGAATTGGTGCCGGAATGGCCATGGAATCGGCATGGGTGTTGACACACATGCTGCGGCACGCCCGTCCGCAGAATTTGGCATCACTGCTACGCGCATACGAACAATCGCAGCGGCCAAGGGTGGAAGCTGCCCAGGATACGTCGCGCCAACTGGCCAAAATGATGTTCCATCAAAGCCGCCTCCTTGCAATACTGCGCGAAACGTTGATGCGCGTGGTGAGTATTAAAGTCGCCCTCCGGCCCATCCAGAAACTGGTAGCCGGCAAACCGGATCCTGAAGCCATAGTAAAGACGCTGATTCACTAAGACGTCGTAATATTGACTCATGAACATCCTGAAACCGGCTTTCTTGCTACAATTGCTGATTGGCACTACCGTTTGTTGTTTTGGACAAAAAGATTCCGCAAATTTTTCAGGCAATCCTTTGTTCAAAGGATGGTACGCCGATCCGGAAGGCAAAATATTCGACAAGAAATTTTGGATCTACCCCACTTATTCGGCGCCTTATGAGGAGCAGGTTTTTCTTGATGCATTCTCTTCCACCGACCTGGTAAACTGGACAAAACATGAAAAGATACTGGATACGTCGGCCGTCAAATGGGCACGCCGGGCGATGTGGGCACCCGCGATTATCAAACACATGGGAAAGTATTTTTTGTTCTTTGGTGCAAATGACATTCAAAGCGACAATGAATATGGCGGCATCGGCGTAGCGGTTGCCGACAAACCGCAGGGCAAGTACAACGACTACCTCGGCAAACCATTGGTAGCGAAGTTTCATAACGGTGCACAGCCCATCGACCAATTTGTCTTCCACGATAAAGACGGCGCTTTTTACCTGATATATGGCGGATGGCGGCATTGCAATATCGCCAGGCTCAAAAGCGATTTCACCGGTTTTGTTCCGCTCGACGACAGCACCACCTTCAAAGAGATAACGCCGGAAGGTTATGTTGAGGGGCCGCTCATGTTCATCAGGAATGGAAAATATTATTTTATGTGGTCGGAAGGTGGATGGACGGGCCCAGATTACAGCGTTGCCTACGCAATAAGCGACTCACCTTTCGGTCCCTTCAGGAGAGTGGGCAAAATATTGCAGCAGGATATGTCCATCGCGACGGGAGCGGGGCATCATTCCGTGATCAACATCCCCGGTACAGACAATTGGTACATTATTTATCACCGCAGGCCATTGACCGAAACGGACCGCAACTCGCGGGAAACCTGCATCGAGCACATGTATTTCGATGAGGACGGATATATTCAACCAGTGAAAATCACCAACCGGGGTGTAGAGGCGAGGACTATAGATTGACCGCCGTTGTCAAATAGAGAAAGTTGGCGGGTCTCGTCAGGACAGGGCGGCTGCATTAGCGATTCTTTCAGCCGTCGCTGCTTTTCTCTGTTTATTGAACACCAGGAATAAAACAATGATGAATAAGGTGAGGGACAGGTTGGCTATACCCAGCAAACCCTGGCTCTCAACCGTATAAAGACTCGCGAGTCCGTAACTCAATAAAGAGCTTGCGATAAACATAACCCCGCCGGTAATACCGCTCGCCGTTCCCGCGTTTTTAGAAAAACGGCTCAAACAATAGCCATAAATAACATTGAAAATAAATCCACCGCACACATGAAGGAAGATCGTAAAGCCAACGAGCGTGTAAATATTGCCGATCAATGGTGCTGTGGTGATCATTAATGTTACGGTAATTATCTGTGCAATAAGCGCAATCGTAACTTTACGTGTCAATGGCGCATCGATGAGCCGCTTGGCAATAATTCCGCCGGTCATCACGGAAAACCCCGACAACAGAGAACTATAGCCCGTCGCCACCGCTGAAAAGCCAAACACGTGTTCGATAATGAAAGGGCTCGACATATTATAAATCACGAGCATTCCGAAACACGCCCCCAAAATAAGCAGGCCCGTATAAAAATCAACCGTCCTAAGCATATTTCCATACACGTTCACAATTGGCCGAATTTTAAATAGTTGAAAATCTTTTAGCGATTCGCCGCTGTATATCAGTTCCAGTATTAAAAAAGCGAGAGAAAGGATACCAAGAAAATAAAAATTAGCCTGCCAGCCAAACAAGCTCTGCAGGTATCCACCGGCAAAGGGTGCGATTATCGGGGCGCAAGCCCAAATGATCGAGAACATGCTGATGTAGTTTTTCAATTTCTCGCCCGAATAAATGTCCACAAAATAGGCGCGTTTGCCGACCACGATAAGCGATATGGTGATGCCCTGGATAATGCGCATCGCGTAAAGCACATAAATATTAGGAAAGACAGCAATGATGACACTCGACAGAGAAAATACAAAAAGCGCTCCTACCCCTATTTTAAATCGCCCAAAGCTGTCGAGTACACTACCCACAAATATTTGACTGATACCGGAACTGAACATAAACAGCACCATCGAAAGCTGAATGGCCGAAGCGGAAACGTGCAGGTCCCTGGCCATGGAAGGTAACGACGGTATGTAAACATCGGTGGCAAATCCTGACAGCGGGATCAGTGAAAGTGCCAATATTGTACTGAAGCCGTGATGATTCTCCTGTAAAATCTTCATTGATATAATAATAGTTTATAAGTTATAGAC
>CBIGXK010000184.1:0-7598 GCA_966193805.1 uncultured bacterium
AATGAGGAAGACAAAAGCCAAAAAGATCCCACCCGCACCCGATGCTAAATTTAATGATGCGATGGTGACCAGGTTTGTGAACAACCTGATGTGGGAAGGCAAGAAAAACACTTCTTTCAATATTTTTTACGATGCCATGGATCGCATATCCAAGCAGACGGGTGAGAACGGATATGAAATCTGGAAGAGGGCACTGGCGAACATTACACCAGCGGTGGAAGTGAGGAGCCGCCGTATAGGAGGCGCTACTTTCCAGATACCTTCTGAAGTTCGCCCCGACCGTAAAATATCACTCAGCATGAAATGGCTGATCCGCTACAGCCGCGACAGGAACGGCCGCAGCATGGCGGAAAAACTCGCTTCCGAAATCATCGCAGCCAGCAAAGGCGAGGGCGCTGCATTTAAGAAGAAAGAAGACACGCACAGGATGGCCGAAGCCAACAAGGCATTCGCCCACTTCCGCGTCTAACCTCAATAACCGAATTGTCAAAACCCTGCAACCCAAGCAGGGTTTTTTGCTTCCTTTATCATACCTTTGCGCACCCAAATTCCCGGAAGAATATCAGTACAAATAAAAGCAAACATTACAGGTCATGCCAGACTTACGATTACAAAGAAACTTCGGTATAGCGGCTCACATCGATGCCGGTAAAACTACCACCACAGAACGTATCCTCCGTTACACGGGTATGATCCACAAGATCGGCGAAGTACACGAGGGCGCTGCCACTACCGACTGGATGGAGCAGGAGAAAGAAAGAGGTATCACCATCACTTCTGCTGCTGTTAGCTGCCAGTGGAACTTCCCTACCGTACTGGGAAAACCCACTGCGGACACTAAAAAATATTATTTCAACATTATCGATACTCCCGGTCACGTTGACTTTACCGTGGAAGTGGAAAGGTCCATGCGCGTACTTGACGGCCTCATCGCACTCTTCTCCGCAGTTGACGGTGTGGAACCGCAGTCAGAAACCGTCTGGCGCCAGGCCAACCGTTACCGCGTTCCCAGGATCGGGTTCGTCAATAAAATGGACAGGGCAGGGGCCGATTTCCTCATGGTGGTGAAGCAGGTGCGCGAAATGCTCGGCGCAAAAGCCGTTCCCCTGCAATTGCCCATCGGCGCCGAAGACAACTTCAAGGGCGTGGTTGACCTGATCAAGATGAAAGGCATCGTATGGCACATGGAAACAGAAGGCATGACGTTCGACGAGATCGACGTTCCCGGAGACATGAAAGAAGATGCCGACTACTGGAGGGGACAGCTCATCGAAGCCGTTGCCGAGTACGACGATAAGCTGATGGAAAAATTCTTCGACGATCCCAACACCATCACGGAAGATGAAATGCACGAGGCGATTCGCAAGGCGACCATCGACCTCAGCATCGTGCCCATGATGTGCGGTTCGTCGTTCAAGAACAAAGGCGTACAAACAGCGCTCGATGCAGTATGCCGTTACCTGCCTTCGCCGATGGACATTGAAGATACCGTGGGCCTGGATCCCGACAGCGGCGAGCAGATCGTGCGCAAAGCCGATCCAAAAGAGCCTTTTGCGGCTCTCGCATTCAAGATCATGACTGATCCGTTCGTTGGCCGCCTGGCGTTCTTCCGCTGTTACAGCGGACGTCTCGAAGCCGGCTCTTACGTAAAAAATATGCGCAGCGGCAAGAACGAACGCATCAGCCGTATCATGAAAATGTTTGCCAACAAGCAAAATCCGGTGGATTTCATCGAGGCGGGCGACATTGCCGCTGCGGTTGGCTTCAAGGAAATAAAGACCGGGGATACACTATGTGATGAAAATCACCCGATCGTTCTCGAAAACATGTTCATTCCCGAACCGGTGATCGCGATTGCGGTTGAGCCAAAAACTCAGGCCGACGTAGACAAGATGGGAATGGCCATCGCGAAACTGGTGGAAGAAGATCCCACTTTGCGCGTAAATACGGACGAAGAAACCGGCCAAACCATTCTTCGTGGTATGGGCGAGCTGCACCTGGAGATCATCATCGACCGTATGCGCCGCGAATTTAAGGTGGAAGTGAACCAGGGCGCCCCGCAGGTGGCCTACAAGGAGGCATTCCGCAAATCCATCGAACACAGGGAAACGTTGAAGAAGCAAACCGGTGGTCGTGGTAAGTTCGCCGACATCGTGTTCGAGATCGGACCCGCAGATGCCGAGTGGTCAAAAGAAAATCCGACTGAACATTTTCAGTTCGTAAACGATATTTTCGGGGGTTCAAGTCCGCGTGAGTTCATCCAGCCGATTCAGAAAGGGTTCCAGGCAGCCATGACAACAGGCGTGCTGGCCGGCTATCCTGTGGAGAACATGAAGGTTCGGATATTCGACGGAAGCTTCCACCAGGTTGACTCCGATGCCATGTCGTTCGAGCTTTGCGCCAAGGCCGGTTTCCGCGAGGCGGGCCGTAAGGCACAGCCGGTGCTGCTCGAGCCGATCATGAAAGTGGAAGTGATTACCCCGGAACAATACATGGGTGATGTAACCGGCGACCTTAACCGCCGCCGCGGCATGCTGGAAGGCATGGATAGCAGGGCCGGTGCACAGGTGATCAAGGCAAAGGTACCCCTCAGTGAAATGTTCGGGTATGTGACCCAGCTACGTTCACTGAGCTCGGGACGCGCCACTTCCACCATGGAATTCTCGCACTATGCCCCGGCGCCGAACAATATCGCCGAAGAGGTTATTGCCAGGATAAGAGGGAAAGTAAAGGCCGACTAGTTAAATATTACCATACAACAGCATTGCCGGGATTAAATTCGTTTAAAACCGGCAGTGCTTTTTTATTGGCGTAACCGATGCATTGCAGGAGGCAAATGTGGGATTCGTTGACAAAGCCGATAATTAGTCGAAAAAGGCAGAAAAAATAACCCATTTCTTTTGCCAATAGTAATACTACCCTTACCTTCGCATCCCCATTCGAAAAAATGGGAAATGGCATATGTCTCAGAGAATCAGGATAAAATTACAGTCATACGATCATAATCTGGTGGATAAGTCTGCTGAGAAGATCGTCAAAACGGTTCGCAGCACGGGTGCGGTGGTTACAGGTCCAATTCCTTTACCTACGCGTAAGAAGATTTTCACCGTATTGCGTTCCCCTCACGTGAACAAAAAAAGCCGTGAGCAGTTCCAACTGGCTACGCACAAGCGTCTGCTGGATATTTACACTTCATCATCCCGTACAGTGGATGCCCTGAGTAAGCTGGATCTGCCAAGTGGTGTTGATGTTGAGATAAAAGCGTAGGAGTTCTTTATTCCATCTGCGAAGGCCTTCGGGAAATAAGCAGCGCTGGATTTGACATTTTAAAAATATGAACTAGCCGTTCCGGGTTAGTTTACTGCAGGTACTTCTTCCGAAAGGAGCAAAAGAAAAGGTCTGCGGCAAACGGGGATTGAAGTACTGATGTGTCTCATCATCACTGTCTCTTCAACCTGGAAGGCACAAACCATTCGAAAATGAAAGGTATTATTGGTAAGAAAATTGGGATGACGAGTGTCTTCACCCCGGATGGAAAGCAGACTCCCTGCACCATCATTGAAGCGGGTCCCTGCACGGTGACCCAAGTAAAGACCCAATCAACCGACGGGTACAATGCTACACAGATCGCATTTGGCGAGAGAAAAGAAAAACATTCCAACGCTGCACTGAACGAACATTTTGCAAAAGCGAACACTGGCGCGAAAAAATTCGTGAAAGAGTTCCGCGAGTATTCTTTGGAAAAGAATTTAGGCGAAACTATTACCGTAGATATTTTTTCGGAAGGTGAAAAAGTAGACGTGGTCGGCACCACTACGGGCAAAGGGTTCCAGGGTGTTGTAAAACGCCACGGCTTCCACGGTGTCGGCGAGCAGTCGCACGGCCAGCACGACAGGCAAAGGGCTCCGGGATCTATCGGTAACTCGTCCGATGCCTCGAGAGTGTTCAAGGGCATGCGCATGGCGGGACGTATGGGCACCGAAAGGGTTAAGATCAAGGGCCTGAAAGTGGTTAAAATATTTCCTGACAAAAATTATATCCTGGTAAACGGTTCGGTTCCCGGTCATAACGGATCAATTGTCCTCATCCAGAAGTAATCAATTAACCTGAAGAAAGATGCAAGTAGATATATTAAATATAAAAGGTGAAAAAACAGGTCGCTCGATAGATCTTCCTGATGAGATCTTTGGTGTGGAGCCGAACAACCACGTGATCTATCTCGCCGTAAAGCAATACCTCGCCGCGCAAAGGCAGGGAACGGCAAAAGTGAAAACCCGCCTCGAGGTAAAGGGTTCCAGCAAAAAGCTGCACCGCCAGAAGGGCACCGGGGGATCACGTAAAGGAAACATCAGGAACCCGCTGTACAAAGGTGGTGGCACCATTTTCGGTCCTAAGCCCCGCGATTATGATTTCAAGCTGAATTATAAAGTAAAGGGACTGGCAAAGGTTTCTGCGCTTTCTCATAAGGTAAAAGAGAATAACCTATTGGTTGTTGAAGATGTAAAGCTCGAGACGCCGAAAACAAAAGAAGTGGTCACTATCCTGAAGAGCCTGAACGCCGGCAACAAAAAGGTGCTGGTGCTTACCGGCGACCAGGAAGACAATTTCCGTCTCTCTTTCCGCAATATCCCGAATGTGTATGGTTACCAGTTCAACGACATGAACACCTACGACATCGTGAATTCAAATGTGGTGTTGCTGACGGAAAGTGCCGTGAAGTCGATCGTGGAGGACGTAAAAGATGTTAGTTCTAATTAATCATTGATAAAATATTAAGAGATGAAGCTCTCTGCAGTTTTAGTTAAGCCGATAGTCACCGAAAAAAGCAATTCGCTTTCTGATAAAAGAAGGACCTATGCGTTTCGAGTTGACCGCAAGGCGAACAAACTAGAAGTGAAAAAGGCGGTGGAAGATTTTTATGGTGTAACGGTACTGGAAGTGAACACTGTGGTAGTGCCCGCCAAGGCGAAGTCGAAATTCACGAAGGCCGGATTTATTTCAGGAAGGAAACCCGCGTACAAGAAAGCATATGTGAAAGTGGCGGAAGGAGAAACGATTGACCTGTATTCAAATATTTAAGGTTTAACTTTTTAAGTTTAGAACAATGGCACTAAAGAAATTCAAACCGATGACCGCAGGAACCCGCTGGAGGATCGGTAATGCATATGCAGAGATCACCACGGATACACCGGAAAAATCGCTGCTGGAAAATAAGTCCTCGACCGGTGGAAGAAACGTGCAGGGAAGAAGGGCAATGAGGTACAGGGGTGGTGGAAACAAGAACATGTACCGCCTGGTGGATTTCAAAAGGAACAAGAAAGATATTCCGGCCACTGTTGCATCCATCGAATACGATCCCAACCGCACGGCTTTCATCGCGTTGCTGAAATATGCTGATGGAGAAAAGAGATATATCATCGCTCCGCAGGGATTGCAGGTAGGCGCCTCCGTTATTTCGGGTGATGCCGTTGCGCCTGAAATCGGGAATGCGCTGCAGATGAAGAACATGCCCCTGGGTACTAACGTTCACAATATCGAAACGCAGCCCGGCCAGGGCGGCAAACTTGTTCGCAGCGCCGGCGCATCTGCGCAGCTTACGAACAAGGAAGAAAGATATGCGATCCTCAAGATGCCATCGGGAGAATTGAGGAAAGTGCTGATCAACTGTTACGCAACGGTAGGTGTGGCCAGCAACAGCGATCACAACCTGGAGATGGCAGGAAAGGCGGGACGCAACAGGTGGAAGGGCATCAGGCCGCGTAACAGGGGTGTGGCAATGAACCCGGTTGATCACCCGATGGGTGGTGGTGAAGGAAAGGCATCGGGTGGCCATCCTCGCTCCAGGACCGGCAAGTATGCGAAAGGATTGAAAACACGCCAGCGCGGTAAAGGAAGCGATCAGTTGATCATCCAAACAAGAAAAGGAAAGAAGCTGGCGAAGTAATCCAGCCAAAAATCAGAATCAGAAATATTAATATAACAGAATATGGCTCGTTCAATTAAAAAAGGTCCTTACGTAGCTTCCAAGCTGGAGAACAAAGTGTTGTCGGTGAATGAAGGCAAAGCCAAGAAAGGAGTGATCAAGACCTGGAGTCGCCGTTCGACCATTACGCCGGATTTTGTGGGACACACATTCGCGGTGCATAACGGTAACAAGTTTATACCTGTTTACGTAACGGAGTTCATGGTGGGACACAAACTCGGAGAATTTGCGCCTACCAGGAATTTCAAGGGGCACTCAAGTAAGAAGATAGCATAAGAACAACTTAAAAGTTAAAACTTAAAAGTTAAAAGTAAATACGGATATCACTTTTCAGTTTTCACTTTTCACTTTTAACTTAATTCAAATGGAAGCAATAGCGAAACTCAGAAATTATCCCACATCACCGCGCAGAATGCGTTTGCTGGCTGATGAGATACGCGGCATGGAAGTAGAAAAGGCGCTGGCGCTGCTCGAGCATCATCCGCAGCATTCGGCTAAGCCGTTGTTCAAATTATTGAGAAGCGCGATCAGCAACTGGCAACAGAAGAACGAAGGAACGAAAGCCGAAGATGCAGGGTTGGTCGTTAAGACAATATTTGTAGATGGTGCGAGAACGCTGAAAAGAATGCTGCCTGCACCGCAGGGAAGGGCATACCGCCTGAGGAAACGCAGCAACCATGTTACATTGGCCGTAGATGTTAAACAATAATTGAAAAAAAATATTTAAACCATAATATGGGTCAGAAAACAAATCCAATTGGTGCCAGGTTAGGGATCATCCGCGGTTGGGAATCCAACTGGTATGGTAATAAAAAAGATTATTCTACCAAGTTGATCGAGGATAACAGGATCAGGACATACCTGAACGCGCGTATCAACAAGGGAGGGATATCCAAGATCGTTATCGAGCGTACGCTGAATAAGCTGATCGTTACCATCCATACATCCAAGCCGGGTATCATCATTGGTAAGGGTGGTGGAGAGGTTGACCGCATCAAGGAAGAGTTGAAAAAGCTGACCGGCAAGGATGATGTTCAGATTAACATTCTCGAGATCCGCCGCCCCGAGCTGGATGCGATGATCGTGGGAGACACCATTGCGCGCCAGATCGAAAACCGTATAAATTATAAAAGGGCCATCAAGATGGCGATTGCCTCTTCACTCAGGATGGGTGCGGAAGGTATCAAGATAAAAGTGAGCGGAAGGCTGGGTGGCGCAGAAATCGCGCGCACGGAAGAGATCAAGCAGGGACGTACGCCATTGCATACGCTCCGCATGGATATAGATTATGCAAATGTTTTTGCACTGACGGTTTACGGAAAGATCGGTATTAAGGTATGGATCTGTAAAGGAGAGATATTAGGCAAGAGGGACCTGAATCCGAATTTCGTGGGCGGCAAGTCAGATGCAAGTGAAACCAGGGGACCAAGAGGAGAGGGAAGGCCTGACAGGAGAGATGAAAGACGTGGAGGCGACAGAGGTGGAGACAGAAGAGGCGGCGGCCCGAGAAGAGAGGGCGGACGCAGGTAAAGCTCCGGTAACAGTTTCCCCCGCTGGCGGGGGTGGTTGCAGGTAAAGCTCGGGTAACAGTTTCCTCCGCAGGCGGGGGTGGTTG
>CBIGXK010000185.1:0-7562 GCA_966193805.1 uncultured bacterium
TATGAACATAATTATTTTGTTGCCTGGTGGCTGTCCACCCCCGGCGCTTCGCGCCACCCCCGCCAGCGGGGGAAACGTCTCCCGTCTCCTCTCTTCCGTCTCCCGTCTCCTATTTCAACGTTAAACCCTAACATTTAACTTTTTATGCGCAGCCCTGCCTTCTTGTGGATCATCGCAGCCCTGATGCTGCTGCTCGACATCTATATTTACCAGGCAGTAAAACTCGTGCTTCCTTCCAATTCCCCGAAAGTTCGGCTGACCCTGATCGTTATATATTGGGCGGTGGCAACGATCACGATGCTCTTCCTGCTAACCTTTCCCTACATCAACTACAGCGTCTCGTCGAAACATATTCGCAACTACGTTTTTTCGCTGCTCGTTGCGGCTTTTCTTTCAAAACTTATCGCTTCATTGTTCTTTGCCGCCGACGATCTTCGCCGGGGCGCCACGTGGCTCGTGGTAAAATTGTTCCGGGCACAGGGTTCCTCACCAACAACCTATGCGGAGGGCATCAGCCGATCGGCGTTCCTCAGTTGGGCGGGACTCGCCATCGGCGGCGGACTGTTCAGTACATTTATTTACGGGTTCACCAACAAATACAATTACACCATCCACCGGCACAAGATTAAATTTCCCAATCTTCCCCAATCATTTCGCGGACTTAAAATCGTTCAGATATCAGATATCCATTCGGGCAGCTTCAGCAACAAGGCCGCGGTACAGAAAGGCGTGGACAAAATCATGAAAGAAAAACCCGACCTTATCTTATTTACCGGCGACCTGGTGAACGACCGCGCCGTGGAAATGAAAGATTACATGGACGTTTTCGGTACACTGAAAGCACCAATGGGCATCTACTCGGTGTTGGGAAATCACGATTACGGAGATTATTACGAATGGAAGAACGCGGAAGAAAAATCAAGCAACCTCAATAGTGTTAAAGACGTTCATCAGCAACTCGGATGGAAACTGATGATGAACGAACACGTGATCTTTGAAAGAAATAATGAACAACTTGCATTGCTTGGCGTCGAAAACTGGAGCGCCAAGAGAAATTTCCCAAAGCACGGCAAGCTTTCTGAAGCCTACCCCGGAACAGAAAAAGTTCCGTTCAAAATATTAATGTCCCACGATCCCAGTCACTGGGACGCCGAAGTGAGAGTGAAATATCCCGACATCGATCTTACTTTATCCGGCCATACGCACGGCATGCAATTCGGCGTGGAAGTGCCAGGCATCAAATGGAGCCCGATTCAATACATGTATAAACAATGGGCGGGATTGTATGCAGAAGGTCCGCAGAAGCTTTACATCAACCGCGGATTTGGTTTTCTCGTTTATCCCGGGCGTGTGGGCATTCTCCCTGAAATTACCGTCCTCACTTTAACATAACATTCATTAAACGATTGTTCCGCATCAACGTCTCACTGAAGAACTTCAACTTTAACACGCCTTGAAACGTAATGGCATGCAAGTTGAAAATAATTCACAACAAAACTTCAAAAAATGAAAGCTAAGTCTTTAGCCATTTTGCTCGTTGCACTTATCGCAGGTTCGGTAAGTTTTGCGCAGGGTTTTCATCTTGGATTGAAAGGGGGTGTCAACATGTTTAAGGTTGACGGCGCATCTTTCAAAGAAGAATTCAAATACGGTTACAACGCGGGATTGTTTGCCGAAATTAATTTCAGCAAGAAGTTGGGTCTTCAACCCGAACTGCTGTGGAACCAGTCGGAAACACGCGTGAGCAATCAATTCAGAAACATGTACAACGACGGATTGAACGAGCTGAAGGACGTTAAGCTGAATTATCTCAGCATCCCGCTGCTCCTTAATTACAGTCCTTCACGCCTGCTCACGTTCCAGGCAGGTCCGCAGTTTGGCCTTTTGATCAATAAGGATGACAGACTATTGGAGAATGGCAAGAATGCTTTCAAAAAGGGAGACCTTTCCATGCTTGGTGGCATACAATTGAATGTGGGCAGCGCCAAAATTGGAGGAAGGTATGCCGTGGGCCTGCTCAACATCAACGACATCGACAACCGCGACAGGTGGACGAACCAGGGCTTCCAGTTGTATGTAGGATTTAGGATATTGTAAAACGTTTTTTCCGGCCCCAAACTTGACCTATATAGTATCTTCCCTGTTTTATACGGGGAAGATGTTATTTTGTCATAGTAAAATGCTTGAATGAAAGATAGTTTTATACTTACCCCGGAGGAAGAAATGGATTTTATCCCCATTATTCCTTTGAACGAACAGGATCAGGAAAACGGCCATGAAACACCAATACCTCTCGAACTACCGCTACTGCCGCTCCGTAATACCGTGCTTTTCCCCGGCGTTGTGCTGCCGATAACCGTGGGCAGGGACAAAAGCATCAAAGCTGTGAACGATGCTTATAAGGCTGACAAACTGATAGGCGTTGTGGCGCAAAAAGACAGTGAGGTGGAAGACCCCACCGTAAGCGACCTTGAAGATGTAGGCACCGTTGCCCGCATTGTTAAACTTATCAAGATGCCCGATGGCGGCACTACTGTCATCATCCAGGGAAAGAGCCGCTTTAAGATCAACTCCATTATTAACGAGGAACCTTATTTCAAGGCGAGCATCGAAAACCTTGTGGATGAAGAGGCGCCCACTGATCAAAACTTCGAGGCATACGTTTCGAATATCAAGGACCTGGCCACACAAATCATTCAACTTTCTCCCAATATTCCCTCCGAGGCAGGCATCATCCTGAAAAATATTGAGAACCCTTCCTTCCTGATTCATTTTATTTCCAGCAACCTCAGCACCGACCTGGTGGAGAAGCAAAAGCTGCTGGAACTGAACAATATACAGGCCCGCGCCGACCTGCTCATGCAGTTGCTGCAAAGAGAGCTGCAGTTTGCCGAACTCAAGAACAAGGTGACCGTTAAAACAAAAACGGAACTCGACAAACAGCAGCGCGAGTATTTCTTGCAGCAGCAGTTGAAAAGTATCAAAGACGAATTGGGCGGTGATACCAACGACCGCGAAGTGAGGGAAATGCAAAAGAAAGCGGAATCGAAAAAATGGCCGCAGGCAACAGCCGATGCTTTTCAAAAAGGGATAGAGAAGCTTGAAAGAATGCATCCGAGCACACCCGATTATTCGGTGGTGTATAATCACCTCGACCTGCTGCTCGAACTCCCGTGGGACGAAACAACCGAAGATTCATACGACCTGAAAAAAGCCAGGAAGGTGCTCGACAATGATCACTACGGCATGGCGAAGATCAAGGAAAGGATACTCGAATACCTCGCTGTTCTGAAACTCAAGGGCGACATGAAAAGCCCGATCCTTTGCTTTGTTGGTCCGCCGGGTATCGGTAAAACATCATTGGGCCGCAGCATCGCCAGCGCCATTGGCAGAAAATACGTGCGCCTGAGTCTTGGCGGCCTTCACGACGAAAGCGAAATTCGCGGTCACCGTAAAACATACATCGGCGCCATGCCGGGCAGGATCATTCAGTCGCTGAGGAAGATTAAAACTTCCAACCCGGTGATGATCCTCGATGAAATTGATAAAGTGGGTCATGACATGCGCGGCGATCCTTCATCAGCATTACTCGAGGTGCTCGATCCGGAGCAGAACAATACTTTTTACGACAACTATCTTGAGTTGGAATACGATCTGAGCAAGGTGCTGTTCATCGCCACGGCCAACGACGTCAACAATATTCAGCCGGCATTGCGCGACAGGCTCGAAATTATCCACCTGAGCGGTTATGCCGTTGAAGAAAAAGTGGAGATCGCAAAGAGGCACCTGGTTCCCAAGCAAAGGGAGGCGCATGGACTGAAAGACAAAAAATTCAAGATCAGCGACAAGATACTCGAAAGAATTATCCAGGATTACACAAGGGAAAGCGGTGTGCGTGAGCTGGACCGGTACCTGGCAGGCATCATGCGTTTTGAGGCGAAGGAATTTGCCATGAAGAACCGGCTGAAAGCGATCGTGACCGCGGCAGATGTCGAAAAGATATTAGGCAGATCGAAGTTCACCAATGAGATGTACAAGGCCGCCAATATGCCCGGCGTTGCGGTTGGCCTTGCGTGGACGTATGTTGGGGGAGATATTCTGTTCGTGGAAACGAGCCTGAGCGATGGAAAGGGCGAGCTGAAACTGACGGGCAACCTGGGCAACGTGATGAAAGAGAGCGCCACCACGGCACTGACGTACCTCCAATCGAATGCACGGAAGACAGGTATTGATCCGGAAATTTTTAGCAAGAAGATGCTGCATGTACACGTTCCTGAGGGTGCGGTACCGAAGGATGGTCCGAGCGCCGGCGTTACGATGCTCACTTCGATGGCTTCGGCCATCACCGGGAAGAAAGTGCGGCCTTATCTGGGCATGACGGGAGAGATCACGTTGCGCGGACAGGTTTTGCCAGTGGGAGGTATCAAGGAAAAGATTCTCGCCGCAAAACGCGCAGGGCTGAAAGAAATTATTTTATGCTGGCAGAATGAAAAGGATATAGAAGAGATCGATCCTAATTATATAAAGGGCGTGCGTTTTCACTATGTAAAGACGATGCAGCAGGTGCTGGAGATCGGGTTGGGATGAGGAGCGGCAAAGGGCAATGATTGGATTTTATAAAAGAATTTTTTATTTTTCTGAACAGTAAATAAGCATTTTTGCTGTCAGGAAAATCATTTTCCTAAATATTCTTTGCCCACTCCCTACTCAACAAACACCTGCCTCCTTCCATACCAGATCCTCAATGAATCTTTGATCCTGGAAGTGTCTGCGGGAGTTGCCGGCAGCACAAAATACAGCGAAAAAGAAGTAGAGTCTTTCGTGTCCATTTTAATGGTTGTCCCAATTTCTTTCAACTGGTTATACCTTCTTAACGCGCGTCCTTTACTGGCTGTGCGCTCGATCACGAATTTATAGGTGCCCACGGTGGCGGTCGCCTTCATTGCGTTCCTTGTCGAGTCGATGAGCCGCTGCACGGAATCGAGAATGGCATTGGCATTGCTTCCCTGCGTTTGATCTGCAACGGCAACCGAATCCGCACCGGCGCTACCCGATGAATCGCGGGTCGACAAACTATATCCTCCCCAAATAACCAGCGCGATGCCCGCCACTACAGCCGCGCCAATCAATAATTTCCGGTAATTGTTTTGACGCTGCGCATCATCGGCAAATACTGAAGGTGTTTTTGCCGTGGCGTCAGCCGTTTCGTGCGAGGTGCTTTCGTGACGTTGCAAAAGCGGTTCGCCTGGAGTGAACTCATATTTTCCATCCCTCATTTTGATGAGCGAGCCGATGCCTTCCAACTGGAAGGGCTTGCCAATGTTGAGCAGGATTTTACCATCAGCCAGGTAAGATTCAAGGTCGGAAATGGCGAGCGGCCGGATCTTGCCCGTTTCTGTGCGAATGAAATCGATGAACGTATCATCTGCCGCTGTGATGGGCTGCTGTGTAAATTTTATGTGCTGAGCAAAATCTGCAGTGTTTTTTTCTGTCACATCAGGGATCGGAACAGATGGATCAAGAGTGAAGACGCCAATTCCTGGTAATTTCAATTCCTTGTGTTGATACAGGAACTTCGAAAAAATGGCAGCTAATTTCAAGATATTAGAATTTGTTGCACAAAGTAAAGATTAATTGTCTGTAACTCAAAGCATCCGGAACCGAACAGTTAATTTTGCATGAAATGGACGAGAGAGAAAGATTATTTGTTGAATACTGGGAAGCGCGAAGATTGAAGGAAAAAAGCCTGCTTTACCAGGTGCTGACCGGACTGCCTATCGGGCTGTTGTTTGGCATCCCGATCATCCTTGTTCTGTTTTCCGGCCGCTTCTGGTACAAACGAGCAGATATGGTGGCTAACAGCGAATCGTCTACCATAATACTGATGATCGCTATTTTGCTCATCGCATTGTTTGTTGCAGTGATCTATAAGCGCCATCAGTGGGAAATGAAAGAGCAGCAATACCTGGAAATAAAAGCCAGGGAAAGTCAAAAAAAGTGACTATTTAACTTAATTATAGCAAGCAACGGTTAATCAACGGGAGTTGTCATGGATGAGTAACCATAAATTTGCAAAAATCAACATGATGCTTAAATATCTATCCGGCTTGCTTTTGATTGCCCTTGTTGCCGCTTCGTGCCTTAAAAATAATGATGACGCAGGCTGTCCGTACACCAATACCTCGATCACCGCTCCGGCTGCCGAGCAGGACTCCATCAAAGCCTATTTGGATTCAAATGATATCGAAGCAGTTCGACATCCTTCAGGATTCTTTTACCAGATCGTCGAGTCGGGAACGGGTACAGACACTGTTGACCTGTGTTCGCAGATACTCATTACCTACAAAGGCATGCTCAGGAACGGAACGGTGTTCGATAAGGGAGACAATGTAATCTTCGTGCTGGGCTCGCTGATTGAAGGATGGAAAAAAGGAATTCCCTTACTGAAAAAGGGCGGCAGCATTAAGTTGTTTATCCCTCCCACACTGGGATATGGCAGCGAAGATCTGCGTGACAATACCAACCAGGTGGTGATACCTGCCAATTCCATGCTGATATTCGATGTTAAGCTACTCGACTATTCGGTTGCAAATTAGCCCTACTTTTACTGAAAATATTTCTTGCCACACGAAGCCATTTCAGTATTCGACATTTTTAAAATTGGAGTAGGTCCATCCAGTTCACACACACTCGGACCCTGGCGCGCTGCGCAGCGTTTCATTCAATATCTCGAAACAATTTCACCCTTGCAGCAGGTTAATGCTGCAAGGGTGATGCTATATGGATCTCTCGCTAAAACCGGCGTAGGCCACGGTACAGACGTTGCCGTACAAATGGGATTATGCGGAGAAGACCCTGAATCGTGCGACGTGAATCTCATCGCTTCGAAGATGTCGGATATACGATCGATGAAGCGTATCCTGCTGAAAGGGATCCATGAAGTTGCTTTCGACCCGGCTAACGACATTGATTTTTTCATTTCCGAATCACTTCCCTTTCATCCCAACGCTTTAACGTTTACCGCTGCTTTCAACGACGGCCGTTCCATCGCCCGCACATATTATTCTGTGGGTGGTGGATTTGTATTGGAAGAACACGAAGGCCTTACGTCCGGTTCGCCGATACAATTACCCTTTCCCATCAGTAAAGCCGACGACATATTGCATTGGTGCCGCAAAACAGGTTTGGCCATTCACGAAGTGGTGATGGAGAATGAAAATGCGTGGAGAAATGAATCGCTCACCAGGGCGCGCTTACTGAATATTTGGAAGGTGATGAAGGAGTGTGTGTTCAGGGGCTGTCACACGGAAGGGATACTTCCCGGCGGGTTGAATGTAAAAAGAAGGGCAGTTGCCCTGAATAAAAAACTCTTGAAAAACGCTCCCTATCATGATTATGATTCATGGACGGGATGTATAAAATCAGGCGGAAACGATTTTCGGTACATCCTTGACTGGGTGAGTTGTTTTGCGCTTGCCGTGAACGAAGAAAATGCTTCGTTTGGCAGGGTAGTAACGGCGCCCACCAACGGCGCTGCGGGTGTTATTCCCGCTGTGCTGCAG
>CBIGXK010000186.1:0-7547 GCA_966193805.1 uncultured bacterium
GATGAGCACCCCGTGATGAACAAAAAGATCGAGTCGATACTGGTGGGGCTGCCGGTGCATATCAAGTTCAGGTCCGACAGGATAGGTAATTTCCGCGTGTACATGTTTGCGGGAGGAAAGGCTGAGTATGATCTCGCCTCTAATGCGCGGGCGAAGAGAGCCGAGGAGCTGGTGAAGCTGAAGAAAATAGATTACGGTGTTGAAGCGGGGATAGGGTTCAATTTCTATTTTCCTGTGTTTATACTTTCTCCTGAGATCAAGATCAGTAACGGGTTGACAAATAGTCACAGCCGCGATCCGAATCTTAAGTTTTCAAGTACCATTGATCAGTTGAATTCCCGGATGGTGGTGTTTTCTTTGATTTTTGAAGGTTAAGCGGTCCACCCCCGGCGCTTCGCGCCACCCCCGCCAGCGGGGGATAGTTCTTTGCGCCTTTGCAAGAGTCCACCCCCGGCGCTTCGCGCCACCCCCGCCAGCGGGGGAAATCTTCCATCTCACGTCTCACAATCTCTCCAACATCTCGACCACCTTCTCGCGCTTGAGGATAACATACCCTATCCGGTCGTTGCTGATACCTTCTTTTAACTGATAGCTGAACGCTAATTGGTCCTCGCGAACATCAGTCTCGAAATATTTGAACGCTATATTCGGATAAGCCTTCAGCTCCTCCCCAATCTCATAGAGATGCGTGGAAAGAATGAACAAGGAATTCGATATCCTGATCAACCCCCTTATCACCGCCAGCGAACACTTCATCGCATCCTGCACATTCGTACCCTTGAACAATTCATCGATCAACACCAGCCAATGCCTTCCGTCATTTATCTTCACAATGGTATTCTTAATCCGTTGCACCTCGTTGAAGAAATAACTCTCCCCCTTCACGATATTATCCACCACATTAATATTGCTCAGCAACCCGTCAAAAACCGTCAGCCGCATGTACTTCGCCGGCACACCCATTCCCAAATGTGCGAGGAACACCGCGCCACCCACTGCACGAATGAAGGTACTCTTGCCAGCCATGTTGGCGCCCGTCAGAAAAATAAAATTCGTGTCAATATTCAGTTCCACATCGTAGGGAACAGGCTCGGGCAGCAATACATGGTACAGGCCCTTCGCATTAACAGAAGGATGCACATTCTCGTCGAATTCAGGCAGCGTAAGATCAAATTTCTTCACCGCCATCGCCATCGAATACCACGCATCGAGCCGCCCATAGATGCTGATCAGCTCATACACCTGGTTCTTGTATTCATTGCGGGCAAATCTTCCATAATCCGCCGTTTCTCTCACCGAAAAAACCTTTCCCGCGGGCCACATGGATAACTCCACCGCCGATTCGCGCCGAATCAGATCCTTCGCCCTTAAAATATAACGCCTCAGCATAGCCGGCGTTTCATCATTATCGAAAAGCTCGATCAATTGCCGCATGCCCCGCAGGAAGTCGGCAAAATGCGTGAGCGAATACCTCACCAATGAAAAATCAGGGGCATGAAACACCTTATAGGTGAGCGCATTGACCAGGTCGCTCGAAGGGATGGCGTCGATCGTACTCTCGTAAAACCGCGTGATCACCATCAATGTTCCGTTCGAAATGCTCATGGGCCACTGGTCCTCATGGTTCATGATCCTCGTAATGATCTGCTGCGTTTCCTTTATCAGCTTTATATCGCTGAAGGGCGCCTTAAAGAACCGGAACAGCCACTCCGTTCCCTCAGCAGTGCGCGCGAAATTCAATTTGTGAAAAATCGAGAATTCTTCTTCGCTGTGAAAGACCGAAAGGTCGTTGTATGTGGTAACATCTATTTCCATGCAAACTTGTTAGCCCCTTTCAAATTTCAGTCTTTCCCCTTTATAAGACTCATCCCACGCACCATTTCCATAAACAAGGTTTCCATTCACAAATGTATGGGTAACCGCTGCAGGAAAAATTGTTCCTTCCAACGGACTCCAGCCGCATTTATACAGTATATTATCCGGGGAAACAACGGTTTTTTGAGATGTATCAACAATCACCAGGTCGGCATGGTAGCCTTCCCTGATAAATCCCCTCTCTTTGATATTAAAACAGGTGGCCACCGCATGGCTCATCTTCTCCACAACCTTTTCAATCGTTATCCGCCCTTCCTTCACATAGTGCAGCATCATCAGCAGCGGATGCTGCACCAGCGGCAAGCCCGCATGGGCCTTTTCGTAGGGACCGCTTTTCTCTTCCAAAGTATGCGGCGCATGGTCGGTAGCAATCACATCGAGGCGGTCGTCGAGGAGCGCATTCCACAGCGCCTCCTTGTTGAAGTACGGCTTTATCGCCGGGTTGCACTTGATGAGGTTGCCCAGCTTTTCATAATCGGCGCTGGTGAAATGCAGGTGATGCACGCACACTTCGGCGGTGATGCGCTTGTGCTGCAGCGGCAGGAAATTGCCAAAGAGCGACAGTTCCTTTTCAGTTGAAATATGAAGGATGTGCAGGCGGGTGTCGTATTTCTTCGCCAACTGCACCGCGGCAAAAGACGATTCAAAACAAGCATTTTCGTCCCTGATCACGGGATGGTCGGCCGGCCGCAGCATTTCCCTTTCCGCTTTTACCCTTTGATAATTCGCTTTGATGATCTTTTCATCCTCGCAGTGGGTGGCGATCAGCGTTTCCACCTCGCCGAACATCCTGGCCAGCGAGAGATAGTTATCTACCAGCAATCCGCCGGTCGAAGAGCCCATAAATATTTTCACGCCGCACACGTCATTTTTCTTTTTATTTGTCTTGAGCACTTCCTCGATATTGTCGTTGGACGTGCCCATGAAAAAAGAGTAGTTGGCGAGGGAGGTTCTATTAGCGATCGCGTATTTGTCTTCCAGCAGCTCCTGCGTAAAAACAGGCGGCACGGTGTTGGGCATTTCCATATAAGAGGTTACACCCCCCGCCACTGCTGCTTTTGATTCGGTGTAGATGGTGGCTTTATGGGTGAGACCGGGCTCGCGGAAGTGCACCTGGTCATCAATGGCGCCGGGCAACAAATATTTGCCCTCGCCGTTTATTTCGGTGACAGCGGTGTTGGAGGAGATGCTGTCTGCAATCTTTTCAATTCTGCCGTTCCTGACGAAGACGTCTTTGGTGAGTGACTGGCCTTCATTTACAACGATAATATTTTTGATCAGGTAATTTTTCATCTTTATGTCAGGAGTTAAATGACAGGAATGCAATTTATTATAAAAATTCTGGGCAGTGTGTTGATTTTATGTACCGCTATCGGTGTCAATGCCCAGACGTTATACCTTCCCCAGGGCAACAAGCATGCACAACTGCTCGACCGCCTCGAGATCAAGATGCAGAAAAATCCGGACCTCAACGTTTCCACACCTAAACCGTTCAGCCGCAGGCTGGCCGTTGAGGTTGCAGAAGCCGCCGATTCGCTCAACGGGGCAAATATGCTGCCGCTCTCGCAGGTGGACCGCTACAACCTGCAGCGCCTGCTCATGAACAATTCGGAGTGGGTTACCGGGGATAAGGGCGGGTTCAGAAGTAAAAGAAGCCTGTGGAACACCTTCTACCGCAATAAGGCCAATCTTTTCGAATACGAGAGCAAGGATTTCTTTTTAACGGTGAACCCGGTGCTGCAGCTTCAGTTCGCGAAGGAATCGGACTATGATCAGCGTTTGTTTTTAAACGCCAGGGGCGTAACCATACGCGGTATGGTCGCGAGGCGCGTAGGCTTTTATACTTCGGTGGTGGAAAACCTGGAAAGAGCGCCGCAATTCGTGCAGCAGCGCGTAAACGACTACCGGGCCATTCCAAATGCCGGCAGATACAATGACTACAAAGGCACCGGTTGGGATTATTCGGATGCACGCGGAGGCATCACTTTCAATGCGGCGAAGTTTATAGATTTCCAGTTTGCGTACGATAAAAATTTTATCGGCAACGGTTACCGCAGTTTATTTCTCAGCGATTTTGGCTCGAATTATTTGTTCCTGAAAGTGAATACGCGCGTCTGGAAACTGAACTATGAAAATATTTTCATGGAGCTGAACCCGCAGTTCCCGAAGGCCGTGCGCGATGCTGATATCCTGCTCGACAAGAAGTATGCGGTGATGCATCACCTCAGTTTGAATGCCACCAAATGGCTGAACGTTGGATTGTTTGAGGCGGTGATATTTGGGAGGAAGAACGACTTTGATTTCATGTATCTCAACCCCATCATATTTTTGCGCACCGCAGAGAAGCAGAACAACAGTCCGGACAACGGGTTCGTGGGTTTTGATTTCAAGGCAAACATTAAGCAGCGCGCGCAGGTGTACGGACAACTGTTGTTTGATGAGCTCATCATTAAGGAGCTTACTGCAGGCAATGGCTGGTGGGGTAATAAATTCGGCATTCAGGGTGGTGTGAAATATATTGATGCCTTCAATGTGGATAATCTCGATTTACAGGGTGAGGTGAATATGGTGCGTCCGTTTACTTACTCGCATTATGATTCGACAGCCAGTTACGGGCATTACAATCAGCCGCTCGCTCATCCGCTGGGGGCTAATTTTATGGAGATGATCGGCATTGTGAGGTACCAGCCTCTTCCGAAGCTCACGGCCACTGCGAAGGTGATAGCCTGGAAGCAGGGAGTGGATACGGGCTCGCTCAATAATGGAAGTAATATTTTCAAGCTATATTCTACGCGCAGCGATGAGTATGGTTATGGGATGGTGAGCGGCCCCCGCGCGAACGGGTTGAATGTGCAGTTGCTTCTGAGTTATGAGTTGAAGGAGAATTTATTTTTGGATGGGAACATGATGATTCGGCGGTGGAAAGCTGATGGAGATGCGTACCGGCAGGATGATGCGAATGTGTTTACCGCGGGTTTGCGGTGGAACATGTTTAGAAGGGAATATGATTATTGAGTGGAACTATTCGCCTTTCTCTGTAATGGCATTTTCAATAAAATCCAAAACCTTCTCTCTCCCCTGTTTCTTTGCGGAGCTTGTGACGAAGTGAGCGGGTAAAAATTGCCAGGTTTCCCGCATCCTGGCGAGAAACAGCTTCACGTGCAGGCTCACGTTTTTTTGCGACTCTTTATCCGCCTTTGTGAACACCAGTGCAAAAGGCACTTCCCACTTGCCGAGCTGGTTAACAAATTCAATATCTATAGCCTGCGGAGGATGCCGCGCGTCGAGCAGCACGAACACATTCACCAGGTTTTCGCGCTTGCGCAGGTAGTTTTCTATCATCTGCTGCCAGCGGTTCCTCGCGTTTTGCGATACCTTCGCAAAGCCGTAGCCGGGGAGATCTACGAGGTACCATTCTTTATTGATCACAAAGTGATTGATCAACTGCGTTTTTCCCGGTGTGGCGGAGGTTTTAGCGAGTTTTTGGTTGGCGGCAAGCATGTTGATCAGCGACGATTTCCCGACGTTGCTTCGGCCGATGAAGGCAAATTCGGGTTTATCTGCCGGCGGGCATTTTGTGTAGTCGGGACTGCTAATCAGATATTCTGCGGAGGTGATGGTCATGTGCGGTTGAAAGATAGAGGTTTTCACTTTTAAATATTAACTTTCTTACATGGAAGCATACATCGTAGCGGGCTACCGCACCGCCGTGGGCAAAGCAAAAAGAGGCGGCTTCAGATTTTACCGCCCCGATGACCTCGCCATCGAAGTCATCAAAGGACTGATGGCCTCGGTTCCTTCACTCGATCCGCAGCAGGTGGACGACGTCATCGTAGGTAACGCCGTTCCTGAAGCAGAGCAGGGGCTGCAGGTGGGGCGCATCATCGCGGCACGCGCCCTCGGCTTCGAAGTGCCCGGCATGACCGTTAACCGGTATTGCGCCTCCGGCCTTGAATCCATCGCCATCGCCTCCGCGAAGATCAGGAGCGGACAGGCGGAATGCATCATCGCCGGCGGCACAGAAAGCATGAGCCTGGTACCCACCGCGGGATGGAAAACCGTTCCCTCCTACTCCATCGCCAAAGACGACCCCGACTACTACCTCAGCATGGGACTTACCGCCGAAGCAGTGGCAAAAGAATATAAAGTGAGTCGTGAAGACCAGGATGAATTTTCGTTCCACTCTCATAAAAAAGCCATCAACGCCATCACTAATGGCTATTTTAAAAGCGGCATCCTGCCCATCAACGTGGAGCAGGTGTACATAGATGAGAAAGGAAAACGTAAAACAAAGTCGTACATCGTAGATACGGATGAAGGTCCGCGTACCGACACGAATATGGAGGCGCTTGCGAAACTTAAACCGGTGTTCGCGGCGCAGGGCACCGTAACGGCCGGCAACTCATCGCAAACATCCGACGGTGCGGCATTTGTGATCGTGATGAGCGAACGGCTCGTCAACAGTCTCGGCTTGAAACCCATCGCGCGGCTGGTCAATTGCGTTAGTGCGGGCGTTCATCCGCGGGTGATGGGCATCGGTCCTATCGAAGCAGTGCCGAAGGTGCTGAAACGCGCGGGCATGAACCTCTCGCAAATCGATCTCATAGAGTTGAACGAAGCGTTTGCTTCGCAATCACTGGCGGTCATCCGAACACTCGACCTCGATCCTTCCATCGTCAATATTAATGGAGGCGCTATTGCGCTTGGGCACCCGCTAGGCTGCACCGGCTGCAAGCTCACCATCCAGATCACGCACGACATGAAAAGGCTCAATAAAAAGTTTGGCATCGTTACTGCATGTGTTGGAGGCGGCCAGGGAATCGCCGGCATTATTGAAAATATCAATTAACATATAAAATATTAATTTCATTTTACCGTTCTTGAACAGCTAACCCTCTTTCATACTTTAAGCGAGCCGGATTTTCCGGCTTGTCTTATTTTTAGGGTCAACTGCAATTATGGAACTATCCATCACCACACCCGCTTTATTGTTTCCCGCGATTTCATTGCTGATGCTGGCTTATACCAACAGGTTTCTGGCGATCGCCAACCTTATCCGCAACCTGCACAGCAGGTTTCAGCAATCGCCCGATCAACAGCACATCGTTACACAGATCCAAAGTTTGCGCATACGCATCCGGCTTATCCGGATGATGCAGGCGCTGGGCGTGTTGAGCTTTTTATTTTGCGTGGTGTGCATGTTCACCATCTTTCGCGGGTGGAACGACGCGAGCTATATTTTTTTCGGAGCGAGTATCCTTTGCTTTATCATATCGCTGGTGCTGATGCTCGTGGAAATTACCATCAGCATGCGCGCGCTGGAGATAGAGTTGAGTGATATGGAAGATGTGAAACGCTAGTAGTTATCAAACTTCACCACCGGGTCGTCCTTGTAGTTCTCATTGTACTTCACAAAGAAATAGAGATACAGCACACGGCTGATGCGCATCAGCCAGGGTTGTAAAATAATCAGCGAGGTGATGGACAAACCCATCCACCAGAAAAAGCGGTTATCCTTTGTTGAGAAGCCGATGATCATCCACCATAAGATAAACGTCACAATTAGATATAGTATGGAGAGGGCGTAGCTTACATAGCCGGTTCCGTACCAGAAGCCGGGCTCCAGTTCGTAGGGTTGTTTGCATACGGGGCACTTTTCGGGCATGGAAAGT
>CBIGXK010000187.1:0-7534 GCA_966193805.1 uncultured bacterium
TAAGATGCGCGCAGTATAAATGACGCGTCGTGTCTGCCTGTCAATGCAATTTAATCAACCATTAATTATTTTATGCAACGTTTACTGATATTGTCCGCCCTCCTATTTCTTACCGTTTTTATTTCGTGCAAAAAAGACAGCGATCCGGTTCCCGAACAAGGCAATGCTTCTCTGGCCATTGAATTCGACAACGTAGTGGGTGAAGAGGACCTGGAGCTCGTGGGCGCCAGCTACACCAATGCTGCCGGCGAAAATTACTCGGTATCCAACCTCGCTTATTTCGTGAGCAACTTCCGGTTTACAAAAACCGATGGATCCACTTACACGGTGTCGCAGGACAGCAGCTATTTCCTCATCAACGAAGGAACCGGCAGCACCGAACCAGTTTTATCCGTACCCGTCGGAGATTATGCAAATGTTACGTTCCTGGTTGGCGTGGACAGCCTCAGGAGCACCACGGACCTGTCGAAACGCACCGCTGCGCTGGCCCCTCTGCCCGGCACTTATTGGAACGAGAACCAGGGGTACATTTTTTTCACACTCGAGGGAAATTCGCCACAGGCTGAGAACAGCCGGTTCAGGTTCCAGGTAGGCGGCTATGGCGGCAAAACTGCGCCAACGTTCAATAACATAAAAACCGTTTCGCTCGACCTCACCGCCGCCGGAGTGGCAAAGGCGCACGCCGGCGATACTTCCGTGGTACACCTGCTTGTGGACATTGCGAAAGTGTTTACCGGTAAGCATGAAATCAGCCTTGCTGAAAATTCACAAATAGGATTTGAACCCGCCGGTACAATGGTGGCAGAAAACTACCAGCAGATGTTCCGTCATGATCACACCCACAATCATTAACATGAAAAAGCTACTTTTTTCCCTGTCGCTTGTGCTGTCATCGCTGGCATTGACCGCGTGCGACATTTGCGGCTGCGGCATCGGCAGTTATTATACCGGAATATTACCTGAATTCAACAAGCATATCATCGGACTGAGGTACAGGTACAATGCGCTCACCACCCATCTTGGGCCCGGCGGCGTGAGCAGCTACCTCACCACCCGGGAATATTTTCACACAGTGGACGTGTGGGGTGGCTGGACCGTAGGAAAGAAATTCAGGATTATGGGCTATGTGCCGCTCAGCTACAATGAGAAATCGAACCGCGGCACCCATTCTTCGCGAAAAGGTGTTGGCGACGCAGGCATACAGGCTTACTACAACGTGCTGAGCACTCGCGGTTCGGCAGGAAGCAACCTGGTATTGCAATCATTATGGATCGGTGGCGGGCTCAAGCTTCCCACCGGTGACTACGATCCTGCATTCAAAGATAACAGCGGACAATCGGCAAATACCTTTCAGCTCGGAACCGGATCAGTGGATTACACGCTTAACCTGATGTACGACCTGCGCATCCAGGACTTCGGCATCAATACCACTGTCAATTACAAACTGAACAGTGAGAACAGCGACCGGTACAGGTATGGCAACAAAATGAGTGCAACGCTGCAGGCTTATTACAAGGTGCGCGTAAAAAACAAGATAACGGTGGCACCCAACGCAGGCCTTGCATATGAAACGGCACAACTCGACCGGGACGACCATATTACCGTGGATGCATCCGGCGGCAACATCCTGATGCAGGGCACCGGAGTTGAGGTAACGAACGGAAAGATAGCGCTGGGTGGAAGCTTCCAGGTGCCTCTGCACCAGCATCTTGCGCGCGGATTGGTGAAGGCCGACAACCGGTTGATGGTCCATTTATCGTTCATGCTGTAAGTGAGCAAAACCTTATCTTCGCTCAACTTTTTTCATGCATGACGGTTCTTATTAAAAATGCCCGGATAGTTGATCCATTATCGCCTTTTCACCAGACTACGCAGGATTTATTAATTGAATCGGGCATCATTACAAAAATCGGGAAAATTACCGGCAGCCCGGAAGCGCGCACTGTTGAAAGCAGCGGGCTGCATGTATCTCCCGGGTGGGTAGATATTTTCGCTAACTTTTGCGATCCCGGGTACGAATTCAAGGAAACCCTTGAGTCTGGCGCAGCAGCAGCAGCAGCGGGCGGATTTACCGATGTATTTGTTATCCCGAACACACGGCCCGTTATCGACAACAAGTCGCAGGTGGAGTATGTGAGAAGAGGCACCTCGCCGTTAGCTGCGAATGTTCATCCGCTGGGCGCCATTTCGGCAAGGGTAGAAGGAAAGGACCTTGCAGAGATGTATGACATGCGCAACAGCGGCGCCGTTGCCTTTACCGATGGCACGAGCCCGGTACAATCATCCGGCCTGTTGCTGAAGGCGCTTCAATACGTAAAAGCCTTCGACGGCATCATCATACAAATACCTGACGATAAAACGGTGGGGGCTAACGGACTGATACACGAGGGCATCGTGTCCACACACCTCGGTCTTGCCGGCAAGCCGATGATGGCTGAAGAACTGCTTGTGGCGCGCGACATTAAACTGGCGCGATACACAGAATCGAAACTTCACTTCACCGGTGTTACCTCGCCACGTTCACTCGAATATATAAGGAGGGCAAAAGAGGGCGGCCTGCAGGTGACCTGTTCGGTGACGCCTTACCATCTTTTCTTCACCGACGCCGATTTAAGAGAATACGACACTAACCTTAAAGTGTATCCGCCTTTGCGGCCGGAAGCTGAAAGAACTGCGTTGCGCAACGCAGTTGCCGATGGAACGATAGATTGCATTGCCACTCATCACATGCCGCAGGATCACGACAGCAAAGTGCTGGAGTTCGAATACGCAAAGAACGGAATGATAGGCCTTGAAACGTGTTACCTGGTTCTTAAAACCACCATGCCCGAAATAAAGGAAGAAAAGTGGGTGGAACTGCTGACCGTTAACCCGCGCAAAATATTTGACCTCCCTTATCCGGTTATTGATGTGAACAGGTCCGCGGGCCTGTCGTTATTCAACCCTTCAGAACAAACAAAACTAGAAAACGGGTTCTTTTATTCCCGCTCGGCAAATACCCCCTTTAACGGCATGCAACTGAGTGGCGCCGTCAAGGGCACGGTTTTGAATGATAAATTATTTCTAAGAAAATAAAACTTGCCTGCATGACAGAAACTGCACCAAAAACCAATATAGGAATGAACTATGGCCTTATTGCAGGGTTGATCATCACCGTGATCAGCCTGCTGCAATACCTTGGCGGTCTCGACACTTACCTGAGCCCGGTAAGCTATGTAAGTTACCTGGTGGTCATCACCATGGCTGTGCTGGCGGCGTTAAAAGTGAGAAGGGCCAACGAAGGCTTTCTTGAATTCGGCGCGGCGCTCAAGGTCACGTTCACCGTTTTTGCGATAGCCTTGCTATTGCAGACGCTCTTCATTTACCTCCTGTTCAATTACATTGACGTTGATTTCAAGAACGCCGTGTCGCAGGAAGTGATGAATAAATCGGAACAGATGATGCGTCAAATGGGCGCCTCCGACAGCCAGATAGAAAAGATCATCGATGAGCAACGGAATACCGATCAATTTTCGTTTTTGCGCGTAATGCTTGGTTACGCCATTACGTGTATCGTTGCATTCATATTCTGCCTGCTGATTTCGGTGATCGTAAAAAGATCAAAACCTACATTCAACAATATTTAATTACTGATTGATGGACGTATCCATTGTGGTGCCTTTGCTGAACGAAGAAGAATCGCTGCCGGAGCTCTGCGCATGGATAGACCGCGTGGCAACGGAAAACAATTACTCGTACGAGGTGATACTGATCGACGATGGCAGTACGGATAATTCATGGAAGACCATCATGGGCCTTTCAGAAAAAAATGCTCACATCAAGGGAATAAAGTTTCAGCGGAACTATGGGAAGTCTGCAGCACTCAATGAAGGCTTCAAAGTGGTCACCGGCGAAGTGGTGATCACCATGGATGCCGACCTGCAGGACAGCCCCGAGGAAATTCCCGGCCTCCGCAAAATGGTGCTCGAGGAAAATTATGACCTGGTGAGCGGCTGGAAAAAAGTAAGGCACGACCCGATCGGAAAAACACTTCCCTCCAAATTTTTCAACTGGGTAACCAAGCGATCGACCGGTATCAGGCTGCACGACTTCAACTGCGGTCTAAAGGCTTACAGGCTTAAGGTGGTGAAAAATATAGAAGTGTATGGAGAAATGCACCGGTACATTCCCGTTATCGCCAAATGGTCGGGATATAAAAAGATAGGTGAAAAAGTGGTGATGCATCATGCCCGGAAATACGGCACCTCCAAGTTTGGCGTGGAACGTTTCATTAAGGGTTTTCTCGACCTCGCTTCCATCCTGTTTGTGGGCAGATTTGGCAAACGGCCGATGCACTTTTTCGGCTCATGGGGAACACTCTCTTTTTTATTCGGATCAACCGTCTTTATTTATCTCACCATCTCGAAATTCTTTTTCGATAAAACCGGTCTTACGCAGCGGCCGCTATTCTTTTTCGCCATCCTGGCCATGATCATCGGCACACAATTGTTTCTTACCGGCTTTATCGCTGAGCTCATCACCAGGAACTCCCCCACCAGGAACTTTTATCTCGTTGAAAAGAAGATACGCTGTTGAAGAATGTCGTGATTATAGGACCCGCATGGCCCTTGCGCGGGGGACTGGCCACATTCGACCAGCGGCTCGCGAAGCAATTTCTCGATGAAGGCTTTCACTGCCACATCTACTCATTCTCTCTTCAATACCCTTCTTTTCTTTTTCCGGGCACCACGCAATATTCATCCGATCCCGCACCTGAGGGACTAACGATATTTTCCGTCATCAATTCCATCAATCCTTTCAACTGGCTAAAGGTGGGCAACCGCCTTAAAAACCTGAGACCCGATATCGTCGTGGTAAGATACTGGCTGCCCTTTATGGGACCCGCCCTGGGAACTATTTTGAGAAGAGTTAGAAAGAATGGTCACACAAAAATTATCGCGATAACTGATAACGTGACCCCGCACGAAAAAAGGCCCGGCGACGCTGCCTTCACGAAATATTTTTTGCATGCGTGCGACGCATTCATCACGATGAGCGAAAAAGTGATGAACGATCTTTTGCAATTTGAACGGTCGAAACCCGCGAAACAGGTGCTCCATCCTTTGTACGATAATTTCGGTGAGCCCGTTCCGAAGAATGAAGCGAGAAATAGACTGAATATTCCGGCCGAAGGCCGCATCGTTCTTTTCTTTGGCTTTATCAGGAAATATAAGGGGCTGGATATTGTGCTGAAGGCGATGAAGATCGTTGCGGAAAAATCGCCCGGCATTCAATTGCTGGTGGCCGGCGAATTTTATGAAGATAAAAAACAGTATGATGAGCTGATCGCAAAATTGCATTTGAACAACCAGTTGATCATGCGCACAAATTTTATTGCCGACAGCGAAGTGAAATATTATTTATGCGCCGCCGATGTGGTGGTACAGCCATACAGGAGTGCAACACAAAGCGGCGTCACTCCCCTCGCGTATCATTTTGAAAAACCGATGATCGTTACAAATGTGGGAAGTCTCCCGTCGATGGTGCCTCATATGCGGGCGGGGCTTGTGGCAGAACCGAATGAAGAAGCCATTGCTGAAGCTATTGAACAGTACTTTCAATTAGGCGAAAATTATTTTATTCCTCATCTTCGCAACGAAAAAGAAAAATATTCCTGGTCGCGCATGACGGAATCTATTTTAAAACTGGCAGATGATATACAGAAGTAAAGCTCCTTTGAGGATTGGACTTGCAGGTGGTGGTACAGACGTGAGCCCTTATTGTGACATGTATGGCGGCGCCATCATGAATGCCACTGTTTCACTATATGCATACGCCAACATTGAACCGATAGAGGAAAACGCGATCATCCTGCACGCGGTTGACAGGAAAGAAGAACAGCGGTTCGAATGGGCCAGCCAGTTACCTGTTGACGGTAAGCTCGACCTGTTGAAGGGAGTGTACAACCGGGTACAAAAAATGTATGGCGTACCCTTGTCGGGATTCAGGCTTTCCACTTCGGTTGATGCACCCGCAGGCTCCGGTTTGGGAACTTCTTCGACACTCGTTGTTGCGGTGATCGGCGCCTTCGCAGAAATGCTCAGGCTTCCGCTCGGGGAATATGACGTGGCGCACCTGGCCTACGACATCGAAAGAAAAGATCTGCAAATGGCCGGCGGCCGGCAGGACCAGTATGCCGCCACCTTCGGCGGTGTTAATTACATGGAGTTTTATGAAGGAGACAAGGTGATCGTAAACCCGCTGCGCATCAAGCAACAGTATCTTTTCGAACTGGAGAATAATTTATTGCTGTACTACACCAGCACCAGCAGGGAATCGGCAAAGATCATCGAGAAGCAGAGCCAGAATGTGGTCAATAAAAGAGAAAAGCCGATCGAGGCCATGCACCAGCTAAAGCAGCAGGCGCAAATGATGAAAGAGGCTTTGTTGAAAGGAAGGGTGCATGAAATTGGCGAGATACTTGATTTTGGATTCAGGCAGAAGAAAGAGATGGCGGAAGGCATCTCCAACAGCCTGATGGATGAAATATATTCGACCGCGAAGAAGGCGGGCGCGTCCGGCGGAAAAATTTCCGGTGCGGGTGGTGGTGGATTTATGATCTTTTACTGCCCGGGCAATTCGAAGTTCGCTGTGATGGAGGCGCTGTCGGCGTTTGGCGGCCACTGCAAAAATTACCAGTTCGTGGATCACGGGCTGATGACGTGGACGATTTGAAGGCAATGGCAATGGGCAATCGGCAATAAATGACTTTGCGTTTCTTTGCGCCTTTGCATGAACTTTTAAAAACCAACCAGTTTTAAGGTTTTAAACATGAAAGAGAAAATAAAAAAAATTATCACCGGTTCGATAGCGGTAAAGCAATCCATCCTCAACGATGAAAAACTGCTCGACACGCTGCAACAGGTATCCCTCGAAATGGTGAAAACATTAAAACTCGGCGGAAGAATTTATTTCTGCGGAAACGGCGGCAGCGCCGCAGACGCACAGCACCTCGCCGCTGAATTTTCCGGCAGATTCTACATCGACAGGCAGGCACTGCCCGCAGAGGCCCTCCACTGCAACACATCCTATCTTACCGCCGTGGCCAACGACTACAGCTACGATGTGGTGTACGCCAGGCTGGTACAGGGTATTGCCAACGAAGGCGACTTTGTCGTGGGACTATCCACTTCCGGCAACTCGGCGAACATCGTCAAAGCCTTCGAGGTCGCGCGCGACAAAAAAGTAATCACTGTCGGGTTCACCGGCAAAGAGGGCGGAAAGATGCGCTCGTTATCAGACTACCTGCTGAACGTTCCGTCGACAGACACACCGCGCATCCAGGAATCGCATATCATGCTGGGCCACATCATCTGCCAGCTTGTCGAAGAGTCGTATTTTCAGTCATGATCAGGGAAGCCATTATTCTTGCCGGAGGATTAGGAACCAGGCTGCGCTCATCGGTGCCCGACCTGCCCAAGTGCATGGCCAATGTGGCGGGACGGCCGTTCATTTCTTACATCATCGATTATTATTCGCAAAACGGAATCGGCAA
>CBIGXK010000188.1:0-7520 GCA_966193805.1 uncultured bacterium
TGTCTTTGTTGATATTTTTGATGTCCAGCTCGAGCTTGTTGTATAACTCGTAAGAGAAATTATCGAAGCGGTACCTGTCGTTGACCGGTTTTTTTCTGACGATCCTGCGCCACATCAGGTAGCCCCTGTCGATCTTTCTGCTCACCACCACTGCTGCCGCGTATTTGCCGCGTTCAAGAAAAATATCGACATCGAGAATATTATTCCTGGCCTGCGACACCAGGGCACTGTCGATCGGCAAAAGATAATCCTGGTAGCCAACATAGGTCACCAGCAGCGTATCCTGCGGCCATGCATCGAAGCGCAAAACGAAATGGCCTGCGGAGTCGGTGAGGCCGCCGATGTCGTTTTTTTTGAGCTGGACAGAGGCGAATGGGATCAGTTCAGTGCTATGAATATCTTTTACAGCGCCCCTGATGATTTTCGTTTGCCCGTTACCGGTGGATGCGAAAAGGTTAAGGATAAGAAATAATGCAAGAGAAGAACGGTAAGCAGGGAATGGGGAATAAAAATTTAGTTTCTTGGATTTTTTGATGCTAACAACTTTCATTAAAGCTTTTTTGATTGAAGCTTATATTAGGATTTGGGTTTTTTGTTTGTTATAAGGTGATTCTTTGTTCTTCAGTAAAGTCCACCCCGGCGCTTCGCGCCATCCCCGCCGGCGGGGATACCGTCTCACGTCAAAAGTCTACACCCATGGCGAAATGCAGCATCGGCTTGCCCCTGAACAATCCCCTCATTTCCCATCCCGCGTCCAGCCTTAAGAAGTAACCGAGCAAAGTACTCCTCACGCCAAATCCGTAACCTCCAACAAACGGGCCGATTCCGCCGGCTTTCAACTTCACGATCACATCGCCGGTTTCCGAAACATATTCCTGTGATGGCCTTTGTATCTTGTCGTAGGCGCCGTTCCATGCCGAACCGAGATCGATGAATTGAATGATCTGGAAATTCCTGAGGAAGGCGTTGTTAATGGGTTTGTTGAAAAGGGTGCTGAATACCGGCAGCCGGAACTCACTGTTCAGGATGACGGCATTGTTGCCGTTGGCCACGTTCTGCCTGAAGCCGCGCATGTTCACCGCGAGCGACTGGAAAGCATAGTTCTGGTCCTGCGGCCTGGGCTCGGAATTGTATTTCGGGAACATCCATCCATCCACACCGCCCAAATAATACACGATCTTCTGGTTGCCCCACGAAAAATCGGCCGCGGCGCGACCCGCCCAGATGAAGTTTCTGTATATCGGGTAGTAGTACCTGAAATCGGTGCCCACATTAAAATTGAAGCGGCCGGGCTTCACGTTGCCTTCAGACTTTTTATTGATCTGCGCATTCATGTCTGCATATATCTTGAACCTGAGGCCGTGCATAATATTGGTGGCCTTTTGAATCGTGTTGTCGTGAACATATTCGAGGCGCGTTACAACGTACGTCTGCCTGTTCAGTTCGGGCGACTTAAGCGACAGTGTATCCAGTTGCGTACCCCTCACGGTTACTTTGTCGGTTCTGATGCCACCGGACAACCGTAAGCTCTTTACGCGGTCGAAGGGGTATTTGACAACAGCCTGGTAGAGGTTGCTGTACAACTTTCCTTCGTAGGCCACCTCTTCATTGCCCGGTACCCCCGCCACGCCGCCGATCTCGGTTTTACGGTAGTAGACGAGGCTGTAGTCGAGGCGTTTTTTGAGGTAATCAGCTCTCGCGAACCATTCTCCGCCTCCGTCAAAAAGTGATTGGTTAACGGGGATGAACGTACTTACGCCTCCTCCGCCACCAATATTTGCACCGGTTCCCAACCCGCCGATCAAAGGCAGGCGCAGGGCGCCGGTGAACCGTATGTCTTCGAACAGGTCAAAAACCGAGGCCTTCAGCATACCGTTGAAGGCGCCGCCGCTCTGCAGTACCACGGGCAGCGATCCGGTATAAGGCTCGTACCTGCTGATGAGAATGTCATTGTTGAACGCCGTTGAAAAATTATCCACCGAAAATTTCAACTTGTAATCGAACATTTTTACGCGTTTCAAAACCGGCTCTGGCGCCTGCCGCAATTCCGGCGCTCTGCTTGCCGTATCTGCCGGCTCATCTTCAAATTGCGATTCAAAAACATCGTTCTTTTGAAGAGTTGAGTCGCGGCGCCGCTGCGAGTAGCGCGTTGCTGCGCCGGAGACGCGCTGCATCTCCTCGATGGTTTGCTTGCGGTATTCTGTTGGCTTGGGGTTGATGTTCCTTCTTCGCAAAGCGTTTTCATCAACTTTCAGCTTGTATAGAAACTTGAGATTTCCCTCCTGGCGTACCTCGCTCACCAAGCCCTGGTCGCCGGCAACCTTCGTTTCAAGCAATCCGCTCTGGTAATTGCTGATGGGAAACACATATGCCGAATCGTTCGTGATGGAAAATGCAAAAACAGAATCCGGTTCACTTTTTCCCACGTTGCGCAGGGTGGTATCCAGTTCCCTGTCATCGGGATTGCGCAGAACGGTATTGCCGATCACATACACCGTGTCCACACCGGCGCGTTGTGTGGTGAAGAAGCCCGCGTAGCGGTTGCTCACCCCATTTTCATTGCCGATGAAGGTGAAGTGCTGCGTATTGTACTGCATCGGGTAGCGCGCATCGCCGTATTTCATGTCGGTGAGCTGGGTGATCTGCCTGAACTCCGATCGGTTGAAATTATCCGCAAGAAAAATATTGAAGCGGTCGGAGGGCACGGCGGTGTCTTTACCCACTGCGTTTGGATTGGGCCGGTTGGAGGAGAAAATGATGCCTGATTTATTCGGGAACGAAACGAAGGTGGCGTCGAGGTCGGCATACGAATCGTTCGTCACCTGCTCATAAGTATCTTTCTCGATGTTGTAAACGAATATATCCGACTGGCCATTTTTTACTGCGCTCAGCAATAACGTGTTTGAATTGAGCATGAACTTCATATCCTGGATCTGCTCGAAGTGGGGAATGGTTTGCCTGATCCTTTTGAACCGCGCCACCATGTCGTACACGAACAACTTTACTTTTCCTTCCTCCCAGTAAATACAGGCGAGCCTTGTTCCCTTGCCATCCCACGCCAGAAGGGGGTATGCGGGGTTCACTTCATTTTCGTTCGACCGCACGCCGGTTTTCAGGAGCACCTTTCTGTCTACCAGGTTTTCATAGAGAACCACGTAGTATTTGCCTTTGATGTACTCCACCACGGCATAAGTTTGTGAGCGGGGCGCGGGGTTAGCGGTGAAATGCATGAAGTCCTTGTTGCGCTTCACTTCTTCGACGATGGAGATGGTTCCCTTCGGAAAGTTCTTCCTTCCGCGTATGTCGTTGTAATACATTTCTTCCCTGTCGGTCATGAATTCGCGAAGCACCTCCTTGAATTTCTTTTTGCAGATGCGCTGCGACGCCGTATTCAGGTTGCGGTACACCCTGGCGAGATAGAGAAAATAAGTGACGTTCTCCTTTTTGTATTTATCGGCGAGGTATTTCCAGAACGCGTGCCCCGCCAGTAACGGCTTTTCATAGGCAAAGGCGTAGAAGTTTCTGTATTCGCCCGAAAGCAGGGCCGACTTGAGCTGGTCGTCGAGGTCGGTGCTCCAGGGCTCTGCCACGTAATCAACGTAGCCGTCCACGAGCCACTGCGGGAGGTCGAGCAGCGCCTGGTTGGCCGCAAACTCGCCGAGATCGTCGCCAAACAGAATATTTTCGACAAGGGTGCGGGCAATGCCCTGCCGTATTTGCTTACGCAGGTGCTCGTGGTTGCCGTCGAAATAGACGATCATTTTGTTGTTGACGAGCTTGGTAATGCCGCCGGTTGTTTGCCAGTCGAGGTTAAGACCGATATTCGATTGCCTCAGCTCATCAAAGTTGTTATAAATGGCGATGTTGGCGCGTCGCTGCAATCCGTACTCTACAAATTTTTCGATGTTCGGAAGCTCTTCTTCGGCAATCTGCACCACGTATTTCGCGATATTTTCACCATTTTCGTAGAAGTAAGCGTTGAAATTGTCGGTTTGGTAATATTGCCATTTGAATTTTCTATACTGCACCCTGTTCTTTCCAAATTCTACGGTATTTACCTGGGAGAATGTATCGGTGGTAAGGATCAGTAACACAGCCAATAACGCAAAAAATTCTTTTCGCATCAACTGATTCTTTTGAAATTGCATATCCGGTCTTTAGTGGTTTTAAAGTTATAACAATCCCTACGATCGGTGAAATTGAAATAAATACTTCATTTAACGATATTCTATGCTCACAATCAAACAGTTCACGTTCAACCCGGTCCAGGAAAATACATACGTTGCTTTTACCGAAAAGGGTGCGTGCGCCATCATAGATCCCGGCTGCTATTTTGATTACGAATACAAAGAATTGACAGATTTCATTGATTCGAATAAGTTGGTGCCTAAATGTTTGTTAAATACACATTGCCACCTGGACCATGTATTCGGCAATCGCAAGATAGCCGAAACATATGGCCTCACATTAATGATTCATCCCAACGAAAAAGTGTTGCTTGAGCATGCTCCCGTTTCCGGCGAAAAATGGGGCCTGCCGTTCGACAACTACGATGGCGAGCTGCAGTTTCTCGAAGAAGGCGGTCATGTAACGCTGGATGATGACCGGATGATTATTTTATTGACACCGGGACATTCGCCGGGCAGCGTTAGCTTTTATCACGAGGCCCAGCAGTTCGTTGTTTCCGGCGATGTGCTGTTTCGGTCCGGCATTGGACGAACCGATCTTCCTGGCGGCGACTATGCCACGCTCATCAGCTCGATCCGCAATCAACTGTTCACACTCCCGGATGCGGTGAAAGTGTATTCAGGGCACGGTCCCGATACCACCATCGGTTACGAAAAAAAACACAACCCGTTTCTTACCTAAACGGCGCGGTAAAAATACCTGCCCACGAAAGGCAGCCGCCGCAGTTCCTTCGACTCGACCCTGATGATCAGCAACCCGACAAGTGCCATAAACAGCAGGCCGGTTCCGAAGTACACCCATTCGTAACCCACCCAGCCGGTATTCATGCCGCGGGCAATCGCTTCGTGGATCATATAGAGGATCACCGTTACGGCCAGGTAAGCCAGCAGCTTTCTTTTTGGATAAGGGATCGGGTAATGCTGCTGACCGGCAGTATAGCTGATCACCATCATGAAGGCATAGCAAATAAAAGTGGCCCACGCCGAACCGGTATAGCCGAAGATGGGTATCCACCAGATGTTGAGCACAATGGTGATGATGGCGCCGGTGATCGTGATGTAGGCGCCGAACATATTGCGGTTGGTGAGCTTGTACCAGATGGACAGGTTATAGTAAATGCCGAGGAACACAGCTCCCATCGCCAGTATTGGAACAATGTTGATGCCCTCCGCATATTCCTTGAACTTCGATGCGATGAGTATCTGCCAGAAGTTGAGGAACAAAGAAATGAACAGGAACATGAAGCAGCAGGCGATAACGAAGAACTTCATCACCCGTGCATAAGTTTTTTTCGCATCTTCCTTTGCCGACTGGTTAAAGAAGAACGGCTCGGCCGCCAACCGGAATATCTGTATGAAAATGGTGATGAGCACCGCCAGCCGGTAATTGGCCCCGAATATGCCAAGTTCCCTGTCTTGTTCGTGCGAAGACCCGGTGGCCACTTTCCGGTAGATCACCCTGCTCAGCATTTCATTCACCATACCGCCCAGGCCCACGATGATAAGCGGGTAGGAATAATACAGCACCTCTTTCCATAATTTTTTGTCGAATGTAAAGCGCAACTGCGCGAATTCTTTGTACAGAAAAAGCAGCGACACCGCGCTGGCGATCATGTTGGCGAGAATAAAGTAGCCCACGCCGATTTCCGGATCGTACAGGGCGCCCGGCAAACTTTGCGGTTCAACTTCGTATGCCCTGCGTGCTATAAAAAGAAAAAAGAACACAAGGGCCACATTGATAAATATGGATCCCATGTTAACGAGCGCATATTTCGCCGGCCGCTCCTCGTGCCTCAATTTCGAAAGGGGAATGACCATCAGCGAATCGAAAAAAATAATCATGATCATCCACGTGACGTATTCAGGATTTTTGTTCAGCTCTAAAAAGTCGGTGAGCGGCTGCTTGAACAGGAATAAAATGGCGGCGAGAAGAATACTCGTGCCAATGATGGAAACACTCAGTGTGTTATATAATTTTTTGGGATCAGTGATCTGAGCAAACTTGAAATAGCTTGTTTCCAATCCGTAGGTAAAAAGGATGTTCAGGAAAGGGATTACAGCATACACCTGCGTGAGGTCGCTGGTGGTGGCCGCATCAAACAAACGAAATCCCAATAGTGTTAAACCGTAATTCAAAAAGCGGCTGAAGATCTTGGGAACGCCGTACCACAATGTATGTCCCGCTAATTTTTTTATGCCGCTCAATGAAAAATGTTTTGGGATAAAATTAGTGGATATTGTTGATGTTGTTCATTTGCTTCAACTTTGTACCCTGAGGCACTTAACTTAAATTTTATTATGAAGAACTTTTTGTTCGTTGTGTTGACACTGATTTTTAGTTGTACTGCCGTTTTTGCACAACCGGTGGCAGCGGTGGGAAAAATAGAATACCAGAAGGGAGAAAAACAGGCGGCGATCATCGAGCTGCCCTACCCTCCGGAAATTGTGGAAGGCGCATTGAGAAAAAAGTTTGAGTCGGCGCTGGTAAAGGAGGAGCGGTTGAAAGGCATGCAGGTGTTTAAAGGGAGCCGCCTCACCGCCAGCGATGGGCAGGTGGTTGATCTTTACTTCAGGGTGGAGAAAAGGGGCAGGAGAGAACCGGACCAATCCGTTGTTTACCTCATCCTGGGGCGGCCCAACGAAAATGTGGCGCTTCGGCCCGCAGACGACAATTACCGGGTAAATGATGCGCGTAATTTTTTGAATACTTTGTCGCCGGTGGTGGCAGCGTACGACCTGGAAGTGAAGATCAATAAACAGGATGAGCTCATCAAAAAATCAGAAAAAAATCTCGAAGGGCTGGCCGACGATCAGCGCTTGTATGAAGAGCGGCTGAATGACCTCGAGGATAAACTCGCTCAAAATAAAAAGGACCAGGAAAAACAAGCGCAGGAACTGCAAAAACAAAGGGATATGCGGAACGTACTGGTGTCTCAGAAGGTAGCCGGCAACTAATTCACTCAAACATGGGATTGGTGACCAGGGCGCTGTCGGTAAGTGTAAATAAAAATTCCTGCAGGTAAAATTTTTCGAGGTCGGTCATGGGAATGCTACCCTGCAACGAAGGATCGAGTGTGGGCCCCTGTTCGATGCCGCTGCTGTAGTGTTCGATCATTTGCGTAAAGGCGGGAAAGCGTCCATCGTGGCCAAAATACCCGGTCAGCGCGATGTTTCTCAGCGTGGGCACCTTAAACTTTAATGAATCAGCGGCACTGCCCGTCACGCGCATTCTTCCATAGTCGTTGTGGGTGGGATTCATCGGCAATCCGTCGTTGCGGTAGCTAAGATCGGTGAACAAGGGCGCTGCATGGCAGGAAGCACATTTGCTTTTGA
>CBIGXK010000189.1:0-7503 GCA_966193805.1 uncultured bacterium
AGGGCGCTGCCGGGGTTTGGTATAAGATCAGGTTGCCCGACGGCAGGCAGGGGTATATCAGCAGCAGCCTCGTAACCGACAAACGTCTAAATCAAATTTCTGCGGATTCATTGACGAAACTATTCGACCATCCTTCGCTGTTAGCCGCGTCAAAGAAAGATGTTCCCGAAAAGTCGAAGCTCCTGGGTATTGGCAAGTTCAATGAATTTTTCCTGGTGAGCTACGGCAATGAAATGGGTTGGATTGCGCAAGATGAATTGCAGTGAGTAAATTCTATGAAGTAAATTTATTGAAATCTGCTTCAAAAAATATACGATGAAACACTGTTTACATCTTGCAGCGGGCATATTATGCTGCCTGCAGCTATGGGGCCAGGACCGGCCCATGGGAAAAACATTTGCCACAAGGAGTGAAGTGATGGCGCAGCACGGCATGGCCTGCACCAGCCAGCCGTTGGCCACACAGGCAGCCATCGACATCCTGAAAAAAGGAGGCACCGCAGTTGATGCCGCCATCGCCGCGAACGCGGTGCTGGGCGTTGTTGAGCCGCACGTAAATGGCATTGGCGGCGACATTTTCGCGATCATTTACGATGCAAAAACAAAAAAATTATATGGCCTGAACGGTTCCGGCCGGTCGCCTTACAGCCTTACACTGGAGGAGTTCAAAAAACGAGGGCTCGAGTATATCCCGGCGCGGGGGCCGCTGCCTGTTTCTGTGCCCGGCTGCGTAGATGGATGGTTCACGATGCATCAGCGCTTCGGAAAATTGAAAATGGACACCATCCTGTCGGCTGCCATCAACTATGCGCGAAATGGTTTCCCGGTTGCAGACGAAGCGTCGATGTCGTTTTCTGCCGTGAAGAAAGCATTTGAAGAATTTCCGAATGCGCTGGAGGTATATAATCCCGGCGGAAACGCGCCGAAGCGCGGGGAAATATTTAAGAACCCGCAGTTGGCCAATACGCTGCAGAAGATCGCGCACGATGGCAGAGACGCCTTTTACACCGGCGACATCGCAAAAACGATCGATGCCTACATGAAAAAGAACGGAGGTTTTTTGTCTTACCGCGATCTCGCCGAACATCACTCCGAATGGGTAGAACCTGTTTCAACGAACTACCGCGGTTATGATGTATGGGAGCTGCCGCCCAACGGGCAGGGAATATGTGTGCTGCAGATGCTGAATATCCTGGAGGGCTTCGACTTCAGCAACGTCAGTTGGGGAAGTCCCGAGCACCTGCACCGTTTTATAGAAGCGAAGAAACTCGCCTTCGAAGACAGGGCGAAGTTTTATGCCGATCCCGACTTTGCGAAGATTCCGGTTAAGCAACTCATTTCGAAGAAATATGCCGCCGAAAGGCGAAAACTGATCGACACCGCTCATGCGTCAGCTACTTTCGAGGCCGGCAACCCCTCTCTCGAAGATGGCGACACCATTTATATGACCGTTGCCGACGGACAGGGCAATATGGTGTCGCTGATCCAAAGCAACTTCCTGGGCTTCGGGTCGGGCATGGTTCCCGATGGACTGGGCTTTATGCTGCAGGACCGGGGCCAGCTCTTTACCCTGAAAGAGGGGCAAAACAATACGTATGCACCGCATAAGCGGCCGTTCCATACCATTATCCCTGCTTTTGTAACGAAAGACGGCCAGCCATACATGAGTTTTGGCGTGATGGGCGGAGGTTTTCAGCCGCTCGGGCATACCGAAATCATTATGAACATGATCGATTTTGGCATGAATGCGCAGGAAGCAGGCGACGCCCCGCGGATCGATCACCAGGGATCATCGGAACCCACGGGAGAGATGCGGGACGGTTCGGGCATGGTGTACCTGGAGTCGGGGTTTCCTTATGAAACCATCAGGGCGCTGATGACGATGGGCCATAAAGTGGGCTACCAGCCGCCGGGGTATTATGGCGGTTACCAATGTATTCGGGTAGATATAAAGAACAAAGTGTATTTCGGCGCCTCCGAGTCGAGGAAGGACGGCATGGCTGCGGGATGGTGAGGGGCGGAGGGCAAATGTCCACCCCCGGCGCTTCGCGCCACCCCCGCCAGCGGGGGATACGAAGTAGCAACACCGAAACGCGTCACCCCCGCCAGCGGGGGACACGAAGTAGCAACCCTTAAACGCGCCACCCCCGCCAGCGGGGGATACGAAGTAGCAACACTTAAATGCGCCACCCCCGCCACCAGGGGATACGAACTGGCAACACTTAAAATTGAAGAACTCGTGAGATGTGAGAGGGTTTTCAGTTTTAACTTTTAACTTTTAACTTTTGAATCCTGCCTGAAGGGCAATCACTTCCTCCCCGCCGGAGGTGAATGTCAATCGTTATCTTCGCCAATAACTTTTAATTTGCCCAATGCTGAGGAAAGTACTGGTTATCAAATTAGGTACGGCTGTAATAACCAACAAGGAAGGAACTATAGATTCAAACATAGTCAGAAAATTAGCGGGAGAAGTGGCACTGCTGCGCGAAGCGTACAACATCATCATCGTTTCGAGCGGCGCCGTGGGCAGTGGAAAAAAATTCCTGAACAATTACAAGGGCTCCCTGTCTGAACGAAAAGCCGCCGCCGCGGTAGGCAACCCGCTGCTCATACAACTGTATCACCAGCATTTCAAAAAGCACGGCATCACCGTGGCACAGGCGCTGTGCGAACGCGTGCATTTCTCCAATCGCCCGCAGTTCCTCCAGTTAAAACAAACCTTCGCCACATTTTGGGAAAACGACATTATCCCGGTCGTCAATGAAAACGACCTGGTCAGTAATGTGGAAATAAAATTTTCCGACAACGACGAACTCGCCACGCTACTTGCCATCGGCTTTGACTCCCCTGCGCTGATCCTCTGCACCTCTACGGGTGGCCTGCTCGACCACGGGAATAACATCATCCCTAAAATCGAAAAGCTGGACGCTTCGGTATTGAAGTACGTTACTACGCGAAAAAGTACCAGCGGCCTGGGTGGAATGCTCTCCAAACTTACCTTCACCCGGCTGGCCAATTCACTGGGGATAGACGTGATCATTTGCGGCCTCAAAGGCGAAAATCCGCTGAACGCGGCGCTGCTGGGCAATAATGGCTCGTACTTTTATGGGCGGGGGTCAAATTTACGGGCTCGGCAAAAGTGGCTCGCCAGCGGTTCCATAACTTTGGGTACTATTCACATCGATAAAGGTGCAGCAAGGGCGCTTGCCGCCAGGAAGAGCCTGTTGACCGTCGGCATTACCGAAGCGGCGGGAAAATTCTCAGCAGGCGAAGTGATCCAGGTAATGGATGAAGAAGAAAATATTCTTGGCGTGGCAAAAACGAGAATAGGCGCACAGGAAATTATGAAGCGATTGAAAGAAAAAAACGTTGTTGCCGCCCATGCAGACGACATCGTACTGTTTTAGTTAAACGTTAAAAGCTGAAAGTAGCATGAGTGAGGTACTCTCATCAATAGTTAAAACACACAAGGCTGCGGGCAGCATTCAAAAGGCAACTGCTGCGCAGATCTATCAACTTTTGGAAGATTTGTCCAAAGAAATGGTAACATCCGCTGCCGAATTGATCGCAGCAAATAAAGAGGATCTTTCAAAACAGGATCCGGACAATCCAAAGAACGACCGCCTGATGCTGAATGAACAAAGAATCACAGGCATTGCGGCCAGCGTTGTAAAAGTGGCCGGCCTCCCCGATCCCACCGGCAAAGTGCTGGAAAGCAGAACGCTGCCCAACGGACTGAAGCTGCAAAAAATAGCTGTGCCGCTGGGCGTTGTTGGCGCTATTTACGAATCGCGCCCCAACGTAACTTTCGACATTGCCGCACTTTGCCTGCGCAGCCGTAATGCATGTGTGCTCAAGGGAAGCAGCGATGCGCATGAAACGAACCTGGTAGCCGTCAGGATCATTAAAAAAGTTTTGAAGAAGAATAACATTGATGAAGATGTGGTTACTCTCCTTCCTCCTGCAAGGGAAGTGGTGCAGGAAATGTTTACTGCAACGAAGTATATCGACGTGATCATTCCCAGGGGCTCCGACAGTCTCATACAATTCGTGAGAAAGAACAGCCTGGTTCCCGTAATCGAAACGGGTGCGGGTGTATGTCATGTATATGTTGAAGAGAATGCGGACCTTGGCAAGGCGCTGAACATAGTGGTGAATGCTAAAACATCGCGGCCGTCGGTGTGCAATGCCGCAGATGCTATCTTGATCGACAGGAAGGTCGCTCCCGCATTTTTAAGTATGCTGAAGCCGGAATTTGAAAAATTTGGTGTGGAAATGTTTGCAGATGATGCGTCGTATAAAATACTCGATGGATATCCGCATTTGGCGAAGGCAAAGCCAGAGCACTATGGGCAGGAATTCCTGAGCCTTAAATGTGCGGTAAAAGTGGTGAACGATATTGATGAGGCGCTGGATCATATTGACCAGTATTCAACGAAACACTCGGAAGCCATCGTTTCGGAAAGCAACGATGCCTGCAACAGGTTTGTGCGTGAAGTGGATGCCGCAGTGGTGTACACGAATGCATCAACCAGGTTCACCGATGGCGAGGAGTTTGGCCTTGGCGCAGAAATCGGCATCTCAACACAAAAATTGCATGCCCGCGGACCTTTTGCTTTGGAAAAGCTGGTTACAGAGAAATGGGTGATTGAAGGGAATGGGCAGGTGAGGTAGAATAGGCAATGGGCAATAGGCAATGGGCAATAGGCAATGGGCAATCGGCAACGCGTATCCCCCGCTGGCGGGGTGGCGCGAAGCGCCGGGGGTGGACAGCGAAACGGCAATCGGCAACGCGTGTCCCCCGCTGGCGGGGGTGGCGCGAAGCGCCGGGGGTGGACAACCACCATCAAAGAGTTTCAACTTTTAACCTTCTTCCCACCCATATTAATCAACAGCACACTGCCCAGAATAATCGCCAATCCAATTACCGGCACCAGCGAAATATTCTCGCCTCCCACAAAAACTCCGAGCAAAACGGCAACAACAGGATTTACGTAGGCGTAGGTACTCACCTGCGTTGCGGAACGGACCTGCAGTAACCAAACATATGCACTGAATGCAGCGATCGAGCCCATCAGCACCAGGTATATCAGCGACAACCATGCCTTTACCGGAACTGCATGCCAGTCGAATTGCCTGTACTCATCCAACAAAAATATTCCCGGCACAAACGCTAGCCCCCCGGCAAGAATCTGCCAGGTGGTGCTCACCAGCGCGTTGTTTGTTTTTATCTTATACTTTACGTACAGTGATCCGCCTGCCCACCCTATTACACCAACGCTTAATAAAGCGAGCCCAATGATTTCGGTTTTGCCGCCGAGGGGTGAAAACGAGTGCATGATCCTTTCGCCGAATAGCAAAATCACGCCAACAAAACCAAGCGCAATACCTGCGATGATCGCGGCATTACTGAAATTAGAGCTCCATTTAGGCTTGTCGAGAACAACGAACCATAACGGTGAAGAGGAAACCATGATAGCAGTAACGGCGCTGGGCAGCGTCTGCTCCACCCAAATCACAATACCGTTACCGATGAACAGCATAAAAAAACCTCCCACGGCGGCGTGAGGAATAAGTTTGCTGTCAAACACCTTTTCTCCCTTCATGATGCAGTACGCCAGCATCAGCAATCCTGCAATGATAAAACGCACGGCTCCGAGCAGAAAGGGCGGAAACCCCGAAAGCGCCTGCTGTATGAAGAAATAAGTTGATCCCCAAACAATGTACACAGTAACAAATGCGATCACCACCATCACCAATGATGCCTGCTCTTTTTTCTTTTCCATACAATCAATTAATGCGCAAACCGCCCGGTTATTTACAGGTGATTTGTGCCGAATGTCCAGCTTAAAATAATTTTGGCAAGCATGTCAACCGCTCAACTATTTTTTCTGCGGCGGGTTGATCATGATGTGGGCACCGTGGGTGCCGGGGTGCATGATCCAGGGCATGCCGGGCGCGGCAGGTTTTTCGGCAAGGCCGGTGCTCGCCGCGGTGGCGTAGGGAATGTAGATCACATAGCGCAGGTAACCGTTCTTTACCTCTCCGGTCCCGGCATTGTAATCGCCGGCTTTTGCGGAAAACACATATAGTGTTGCCGGTTGCCTGGGCATGACGAGTTCACCGGATTTTGCTTCTTTCTCGCGAATGGCGAACACCTGTTCGTTCGTTCTCCCCATCTCGCGCAGGTCGCGGCCGCGTTGCATGAACGGATGAAGGTCGCGGTGATAACACGCAACGGAGAAACCCTCCTTTTTGGGATCGTCGGCCACGCAGTACATTTCGTTTGTTCCCTGCCGTAATATCACCAACTCGCCCTCGGCATTATATCCATACACCGTGGCGCTGTCGCGTTTTTCCTGCGGCGCTGCAAGTAATGCGGTTTTCACCTGTATAGCTGCAGAAGGTACCGATGCCTGTCCACAAACCTGTAAAGCGGAAATAATGAGTAATGGTAAAAGAAGGTGTCGCATGTCCCCGGATTTGAAATTATCAATGTGCAACGTTACGAAGAGTCTGTTAAACAATATTAAAATAAGGCGGTGCAGTGACAACTCTTTAAAAAACGGGTTAAATTCAGTGCTGAACCTTTCCTTATGCCAAAATATTTACTGCTTATTATCAGCCTTATGCTGCTGCAGTATGCACACGCACAGCAAACAACTCTCTCCGGAAAGGTCATCGATACAAGCGAAAACAGGGCCCTTGGCAACGCGGTGGTCAGCCTCATCGATCCCGGCGACTCCATCTTGCTGAAATTTACACGAACAAAGGCCGACGGCAGTTTTTCCGTTGGTCCGCTGCCCGCAAAGAAATTCATTCTGCTCATCACCTTTCCCGACTATGCCGACTATGTAGATATGATCAGTGATTCGGCAAAGGCAAAACTCGAGTTGGGAACCATTCCGCTCACCAAGGCCAGCGAACTGCTGGAAGCCGTGATCGTACGGCAACAGGTGGCGGCCATACGCGTGAAGGGCGATACGATGGAATACCGGGCCGACAGCTTCGCAGTTTCGCAGGGCTCGACAGTTGATGAACTTCTAAAAAAACTACCCGGCATACAGGTTGACAGGAATGGACAGATTACCGCCCAGGGACAAAAAGTAAATAAGGTACTGGTGGATGGTGAAGAATTTTTCAGCGATGATCCTGCCGTGGTCATCAAGAACCTGCAGGCGGAAGCGGTAGACAAAGTGCAGGTGTTAGATAAGAAAAGCGAACAGGCGGAGTTTTCCGGCATTGACGACGGCGAGCGATCGAAAACAATTAACCTTACACTTAAGGCCAACAAGAAAAAAGGCTATTACTTTAAAGGCAACCTCGTGGGTGGAACCGATGAAAGATTTGACGATAATGTCATGTTCAATTCATTCAAAGGTTCGCAAAAAATTGCGGCGTACGGAATTATGTCGAATACCGGTCGCGCCGGCCTCGACTGGCAGGAAAACGACAGGTTTGGCGGAGGCAATGATGTAGAGTACGACGAGGAAAACGGTTTTTT
>CBIGXK010000190.1:0-7473 GCA_966193805.1 uncultured bacterium
TAGCTAAGATCGGTGAACAAGGGCGCTGCATGGCAGGAAGCACATTTGCTTTTGAACAACTCGTATCCATTCTGCTCGGATGCGTTGAAGGTGTATGCACCTTTTTTCATCCTGTCATATTTGGAATCTGCCGAAACGATCATCAGCACAAACTGGGTGACGGCGCGTGAGATCCGTTCTTCATTTATTTCATCGGAGCCGAACGCATCTGCAAAAAGCTGGCGGTATTCTTCATCGGCGCCCAGTTTGGCCGCTATGCTGCCGGTTTCTTCACCCATTTTTTCGGGGGCCGTCATGCAGGTGATCACCTGTTGCTCGAGACTGTTCACGCTGCCGTCCCACTGAAATTCATTGTGCCAAGCCATATTGAAGATGACGGGAACGTTCCTGCTGGTGTGCTGGTGGTTGGTGCCATGGCCGAGGTCATGATCGAAGGTGGTGTAGCCGGCATGCTGCTGGTGGCACGAAGAGCAGGTTACGTCGAGGTTTTTGGAGAGGATGTGGTCGTGAAATAATTTCCGGCCCAGCGCAAAGCCCTCTTCGGTGATGGGATTCGCGGTAAAATCGTACACTGGTTCGGGAAAGCCGTCGGGAACGGTAAAGGTAAGCGGGGTAGTGGGATGACTTCTTTTAAAGGAAGATTTCCTGCAGCTATTGGTGATGATCGAGGCGGCAATAATCATGACAATGACCACGATGCTCACACTGAATTTACTAGTCATTGTACCTGATCTTTTGCCGGTGTTGTTTTTGTTCCGAAGCCCTTTTCTTCGATTCCGTGCGCCGGGTTTTCGAAGCGAGCGTGGGTTTGGTGGCTATTCTTTTCTTTTCTTTTTTTACGGCCGAACGAACGAGGCCGTTCATTTTTTTAACCACTTCGGCTTTGTTGCCCAACTGCGACCGGTGAACCTGGCTGCGTACCTGCAGGTAGCCTTCAGTATTTATTTTGTTTTTCAGTTTTAGAAGAACGAGATGCTTTTGCTGCTCGTTTAAAATGCCGGAGGCAGGTACATGAAAATTGCCTTCGACCATCGTTTCGACCTTGTTGACGTTTTGTCCGCCTTTGCCGCCGCTTCGTGCGGTTTTAAAGGTAATTTCGGGTGATATGTCGATGGCGGAGTTCATCGCAGTAAATTTACAGCTAATTAAATGATACCACATGACAATAGCCGATGCGCAGCAGAAAGTGGATGAATGGATAAAGACGACGGGTGTGCGTTATTTCAGCGAGCTGACGAATACGGCGATCCTTGCTGAAGAGGTGGGCGAGCTGGCGAGCATTATGGCCAGGAAATATGGTGAACAGTCGTTCAAGGAATCGGACCGCAATAAGGATATGGCAGATGAGATGGCTGATGTGCTGTGGGTGTTGATTTGCCTTGCCAACCAGACGGGTGTTGATCTTACGGCTGCGCTGGAGAAGAATTTTGAGAAGAAGAGCAGGAGGGATGCGGACAGGCATGCGGGGAACGAGAAGTTGCGGGAGACGTGAGGCGGGCAATGGGCAATGGGCAATGGGCAATGGGCAATAAAAATCCGCAATATTACTACAAAGAGGAAAAAATAGTAGGGGTGGGTTGAAAAGATGCGAAATTAAAGGACTCGTCAAACGTGAGACGTGAGAGGGTTTTCAGTTTTAACTTTTAACTTTTAAGTTTTAGGTTTCGCCAGAACGGCAACCCTTGCCATCTCCTGATTTCCCATTATTTTCGCCGTCCTATGGCTACAGATACCGGCAGATTTCAGGCTATCATATCACATTGTAAAGAATACGGTTTCATATTTCCTTCCAGCGAGATTTACGATGGGCTAAGCGCAGTGTACGATTACGGCCAATGGGGCGCGGAGCTGAAAAGGAGCATCCGCGAACATTGGTGGAAAAGCATGACCCAACTGAATGAAAATATCGTAGGCATCGACGCCGCCATCTTCATGCACCCCACCACCTGGAAAGCCAGCGGCCACGTTGACAACTTCAGCGATCCGATGATCGACAATAAAGACAGCAAGAAACGCTACCGGGTCGATCACCTGCTCGAGGCACACGCCGATGAACTCGAAAAAGAAGGAGACGCTGCCGGAGCAAAAGCGGTGCTGGCGAGAATGGATGAACTGCTGGCAGCAAGCGACTACGACGGGCTGAAGAAGCTCATCGAAATGCTCGACATTAAATGCGGCGTCAGCGGAACCAGCAACTGGACCGACGTGCGCCAGTTCAACCTGATGTTCTCCACCCAGCTCGGAAGCGTTACCGACGAGGCCAGTGAAATTTACCTGCGCCCCGAAACCGCACAGGGGATATTTGTCAATTTCCTGAACGTTCAGAAAACGGGAAGGATGAAAATTCCTTTCGGCATCGCTCAGGTGGGCAAGGCCTTCAGGAACGAAATAGTGGCCCGGCAGTTCATCTTCCGCATGCGCGAATTTGAGCAGATGGAAATGCAATTTTTCATCAGGCCCGGCACGCAAAAAGAATGGTACGAACACTGGAAAGAAGAAAGGATGAAGTGGCACCTGAGCCTGGGCATCCCCCGCGAGAAATACCGCTTCCACGACCACGTGAAACTTGCGCATTATGCCGACGCTGCCTGCGACATCGAATATGACTTCCCTATCGGCTTCAAAGAAGTGGAAGGCATACACTCGCGCACCGACTTTGACCTGCGCAATCACCAGGAATACAGCAAAAAGAAGATGTCGTACCACGACCCGGAGCTCAACCAGAGTTATATACCTTATGTTATAGAGACCTCCATCGGTCTCGACAGAACCATCATGATGGTGCTGAGCGAAGCTTATACCGAAGAGGACCTGAGTACTGCCGACAAAAAAGATTCGCGGGTGGTGATGAAGTTCCCGGCCTTTCTTGCACCCATCAAACTGGCCATATTGCCGCTCACAAAGAAAGACGGCCTTCCGGAGATTGCGAGGCAGATCATGAATTCGTGCCGCGAAAATTTCAAGTGTTTCTATGAAGAAAAGGATACCATCGGGAAGCGGTACCGCAGGATGGATGCGATCGGTACCCCGTTCTGCGTCACGATCGACCACCAGACAAAAGAAGACAATACCGTAACCATACGGTACAGGGACACCATGACGCAGGAAAGGATACCTCTCGACCGGATAGCTGAAATTGTACAGGAAAAGTTAAAGGGGATTTAGATGCCTGCTGGCTCATCAATTGCATATGTGAACCATGATTTGTGAAACGGTTATGCTTATAATTAGTATCAGTTTGAATATATTTTTGTTAGGAGCGGCGCTGGTAGTCGTATTTATTGTGGGGTACCTCTTCAGGTCGCGGCAACTGACCTCGTTGCAGAGGAAGATAAATGAGCTGGAAAGGGAGATGCTGAATAATCACGCCGAGATACTCGAGCTTGAAAAGCAGAAGGCGGAGTTGATCAGGAAGTATAATTTAAAAGTTAAAAGTTAAAGTTGTAAAGGGTAGGAATTGGCTCGTGCAGTTGGTCCACCCCCGGCGCTTCGCGCCACCCCCGCCAGCGGGGGATACAGTTGCCGATCACCCTTTGCTCTTTGCCCTTTGCCCTTTGCTCATTGCCGCCGTCTCCTCACCCATACAGCTCCTGGTGAATCGCCTTCCGGTCGTATCCCAGTGCCAGTATCCGCTGCTTCGCCTCGTCGATCATGTTCTTCCATCCGCACAAATAAAAATGCGCAGGAGGCAGCTCGCCATTCGTCTTGTCCTTGCAGATCTCTTCATACACCTGGTGAACGTACCCCTTCCTGATATCCTCTCTTGAAGGGTCCTCACGCGAGAAGGTGGGAATGTACCGGAACGATTCAATATTGCTTTCAAGCTCTTGCATCTCGGCGGCATACAGTCCGTCGCACATGAGCCTGCAGCCGAAAATCAGGTAAATATTTCGATGAGGTATGTTTTTGTTGAAGATATGGTGCGACATGGAGCGGAATGGGGCGATGCCCGTGCCGGTGCAGATAAAGAACAGATCTTTCTCTATAAGCTCAGGCAGCACAAATACGCCCTGCGGGCCGCGCAGAATAAGGTCGCTGCCCACCGTCACCTCGTTAAAGAGGTACTGCGTTCCGGCACCGCCTTCCAGCAGTACGATCACCAGCTCAAATATGTTGGTGTCGTCGGGCCAAGAGGCGATGGAATAACTTCTCCACCGCTTGTTCGGCTTTTCGTGTATGGGCAGGTCGAGTGTTACAAACTGACCCGGCCTGAAGTCGAACGACGAAAGCTCGGGCACCTCGATCCAGAACCGGCGGGTCGAGGCGGTCTCATTTTCAATACGGATGACTTTCCCAGTACGCCAGGGCTGAACCATGTTGTTGATTTATTTTAAAAATACTAATTAATTATCTTTGCACCGCCGTTATGAATTTGCAGTCGTTGCTTTCTTCTTTGTCGCATGATAACCCCCGCCTTTTTCAGTTGGCGGACAGGCTCTCCATGCCCTCATCGCAACACATCTACTGCAAAAACCTCCGGGGCAGCGCGGCATCCTTCCTGGTGTCATCGGTCATCCTCAACGAATCTTTTTCAGGACTCAACCACCTGGTTATTTGCGAAGATGCCGAATCGGCCGCCTATGTGCAGAACACCATCGAAAACCTCACCCGCGCCCTCGACCTGTTCTACTTTCCTTCTTCTTTCCGCAACCGGAAAAACTACAGCCTGCTGAACAGCAGCCATGTGATGCTGCGCACCGAAACGCTTACCCGGCTCACGGCAGGCGGAAACAAAAAAATCATCATCACCTATCCCGAGGCCATCTATGAAAAAGTTGTGCTGCCATCCACCATTTCGCGCAATATCATCTACCTCAAAACTAACGACACCATCGACCTGAACGGCTTAATGGAACAAATGGTGGGTTACGGCTTTGAACGGTCCGATTTCGTTTATGAACCCGGCCAGTTTGCGCTGCGCGGGGGCATACTCGACATCTATTCGTACGGCAATGAAAAACCTTACCGCATAGAACTGTTCGGCAATGAGGTGGACAGCATCCGGATCTTTGATCCGGAAACACAGTTAAGCGAACGAAAGCTGGTGCAGGTGAGCATCATCCCCAACGTTGAAACGCAGTTCAGCGACGAGAACAAAATATCACTGCTCGATTTTCTTCCGGCCAACACCGTGGTGTGGATGCAGGACTGGGAATTTATCAAAGAGCGAATGTTGTTGCAGGATGAAGAGCTCGAACTGTTTCTTCAAAACGGTGCGCCGCAGCCATCCGAAGAAAATGCACAACAGCGGTTTTCCCTGAGCCACGATGATTTTTTAAGGGCGCACGACCTGGAAGAGCAGCTCAAAAACAGGCATACCATCGAATTCGGCCACCGCAACACCTGGCCCAACACCACCGAAATTGACTTTCATACGAAGGAACAACCGGCCTTCAACCGGCAATTCGACTTTCTCATCAGGGACCTGAAAGAATGGGAACGAAAAGGATTCGGACTCTTCCTTTTTGCCGACAACCCAAGGCAACTTGAAAGATTGCACAGCATATTCGAAGACCTGAAAGTGGACATTCACTTTACGCCGGTTCCCGTTTCCATTCACGAAGGATTTGTGGATGAAGATGTGAAAGCGGTGTGCTACACCGATCACCAGGTATTTCAGCGCTACCACAAATACAAGGTGAGGCAGGCTTACAATAAAAGCAAGGCGCTTACGCTGCGCACGCTGCGCGAACTGCAACCCGGCGATTATGTTACGCACATCGATCACGGCGTGGGCGTTTACAGTGGTTTGCAAAAAATAGAATCGAACGGCCGGCTGCAGGAAGCAGTGAGGATCATTTATAAAGACAGCGATATTCTCTACGTCAACATCAACTCGCTCCACAAGATTTCAAAATACACGGGTAAGGAAGGAACCGTTCCAAAAGTGAATAAGCTGGGAAGTGATACCTGGCAAAAGCTGAAGGAAAAAACAAAAACAAGGGTCAAGGAAATTGCCTTCGACCTTATCCAGCTCTATGCACAACGAAAGGCACAAACCGGCTTTGCTCATTCGCCGGACAATTACATGCAGAACGAGCTGGAAGCTTCCTTCATTTACGAGGATACGCCCGACCAGGGTAAGGCCACCGAAGACGTAAAGAAGGATATGCAGTCGACCTCGCCAATGGACCGGCTGGTATGTGGCGACGTGGGATTCGGAAAAACAGAAATTGCCGTAAGGGCCACTTTCAAAACATGCCTCGACGGCAAGCAGGCCGCGGTGCTGGTGCCCACCACCATTCTTGCCTTTCAGCATTTCAAAACATTTAAGGACCGGCTGAAAGATTTCCCCGTAACGGTGGATTACATAAATCGTTTTAAATCGACGAAAGAAAAAAAGGAAACTTTAAAAAGGCTCGAGGAAGGGAAAATAGATATCATCATCGGCACGCACGGACTGCTGGCGAAAGATGTAAAGTTCAAGGATCTCGGCCTGCTGGTAATTGACGAAGAACAAAAGTTTGGGGTGGCGCACAAAGAAAAAATAAAAACACTGCGAACCAACGTGGATTGCCTGACGCTCACGGCAACGCCGATACCACGCACGCTTCAGTTCAGCCTCATGGGCGCGCGCGATCTCAGCATCATCAATACGCCACCACCCAACCGCCAACCGATACAAACGGAGGTGCAACTGTTCAACCCGGATTTTATCCGCGACGCCATTTATTTTGAAACGGAAAGAGGCGGTCAGGTGTTTTTTATCCATAACCGAGTGATGGGGCTGGCCGAGATGGCCGCCATGATCCAGAAATTGTGTCCAGACATTAGCGTCGGCCATGCACATGGGCAGTTGGAGGGTCATGAGCTTGAAGAAAGAATTCTTGATTTCATTGATAAAAAATATGACGTGCTGGTGTGCACGAACATCGTTGAAAGCGGTGTGGACATTCCCAATGTGAACACCATCATCGTCAATAATGCGCACCAGTTTGGGCTGAGTGATCTGCACCAGTTGAGGGGAAGGGTGGGCAGAAGCAACAAGAAAGCTTTTTGCTACCTGCTGGCGCCTTCTGTCAGCACCCTGCCCGACGATTCAAGGAAACGCCTGCAAACGCTCGAACAGCACAGTGAACTGGGAAGTGGCTTCCAGATTGCCATGCGCGATCTCGACATCAGGGGTGCAGGCAACATGCTGGGTGGTGAGCAAAGCGGTTTCATGGCAGAGATAGGGTTTGAGATGTACCAGAAAATTCTCGACGAAGCGATCAAAGAACTGAAGCGCACAACATTCAAAAACCTGTTTAAGGAAGAAATAGCCAGGCAGGATGATTACGTGAAGGATACCACGATCGATACCGACCTCGAGGTGCTGATCCCGGACAGTTATGTGGAAAGCATTACGGAAAGACTGTCGCTTTACACAAGGCTCGACAATTGTGAGAATGAAGAGGAACTGGTGGCCTTCGAAAAAGAGCTTGAAGACAGATTTGGTGCGGTACCGCCGCAAGTGAAAGATCTTCTTGACAC
>CBIGXK010000191.1:0-7409 GCA_966193805.1 uncultured bacterium
AACGACGAGTTAAAGCATGCAAAGGATTACGGCATCGTGGCAACAGGTAATGTGGATTTTCCGGCTGTGATCAGGAGAATCCGCGGCGTTTCCGATAAAATGAGCAAGGGTGTTCAGTTCCTGATGAAGAAAAATAAGATAGATGTGGTGATGGGCTTCGGAAAACTGAAGGCTAAGGGACAGATAGAAGTGACCGCTGCAGATGGCGCCAAAAAAATGGTGGAAGGCAAACACATCATCATTGCAACAGGCGCACGGAGCCGCGAATTGCCCGCCATGAAAATTGACGGCAAAAAGATCATCGGCTACCGCGAAGCTTTGGTTCTTCCCGGCCTGCCGCAGAAAATGATCGTTGTGGGAAGCGGCGCCATAGGCGTCGAATTCGCCTATTTCTACAGCAGCATGGGAACCAAGGTGACCGTTGTTGAATTCATGCCGAGGATCGTACCTGTCGAAGACGAGGATATTTCAAAAGAGCTCGAAAAGAACTTTAAAAAGAATGGCATCGAGGTGATGACGAGCAGCGAGGTGACGAAAGTGGATACATCGGGTAACGGCGTGAAGGCAACTGTGAAAACACAAAATGGTGAAACCACGCTCGAAGCAGATGTACTGCTGAGCGCGGTGGGCATTGCAGCAAATATTGAGGGCATAGGACTTGAAGAATTGGGCGTTCGCACCGACAAAGGCAAGATCGTGGTGGACCAGTTTTATAAAACGAACGTGGATGGCGTTTATTCCATCGGCGACTGTGCCCCCGGCCAGGCGCTGGCACACGTTGCCTCGAAAGAAGGTATCGTTTGCGTGGAGAACATCGCCTTTAACGAAAAGAAATACAATCACAAGCCCCAGCCGATAGATTACAACAATGTACCGGGCTGTACCTATTGTTCGCCCGAAATTGCATCGGTCGGATTTACAGAAAAACAGGCAAAAGATGCCGGTTACGACATCAAAGTGGGCAAGTTCCCGCTCAGCGCCTCCGGAAAGGCCAGCGCCGCCGGACACATGGAAGGATTTATCAAGGTGATATTCGACGCGAAATACGGCGAGTGGCTCGGCACGCACATGATCGGCTATAATGTTACCGAAATCATCGTGCAGACAGTTACCGCACGCAAGCTCGAAACAACCTACCAAGAAGTGCTCAACAGCATCCATCCCCACCCCACGATCAGCGAAAGCATAAAAGATGCGATCGAGGTGGCCTACGGTGAGGCAATACATCTTTAAAGAGTTATAACTTGAAAGTTAAAAGTTAAAAATGAATGCCTGCAAACGCAGGCATTCAGTATTTAAAGAGGATCGCCGGGTGGTGATAAATGCGTATTCTTTCCTGGTGAACGTTTCAGTATCTTAGGGTTTGCATTTAACAGCATTAACCTTTATCTCTTAACGCTTAACTTCTAACGCTCTCATGAATCTTTCTCTCTGGGAAAAAGAATCTTTTTTCGCACCTGCCGACATCATTATAGCGGGCAGTGGATTCGTGGGATTATGGTCGGCCTACTACCTTAAAAAAATTCAGCCCAAACTCCGCATCACCATTGTTGAAAGAGGTACGATACCCACAGGAGCCAGCACCCGGAACGCAGGCTTCGCATGTTTTGGCAGTGTGACCGAACTGATAAAAGATGCCGAAACAATGGGTGAAGACACGATGCTTTCGCTGGTGGAAATGCGCCACAAAGGATTAAAAAAAATCAGGAAGACTTTTCGCCAGAAACAAACGGGATTCACACAGTGCGGCGGTTATGAGCTGATCGCTCCTGCCGGCAACGACGACTATAAACAGGTGAAGCACCAGGTGAAATGGCTCAACGAGGCGCTAAAACCCATCCTTAAAACAAAGAAAACATTCAGATTCGACGATGACGCCGTTGGGCGCTTTGGGTTTGAAGGCATCGGCCGTGTTATTTCGAACGAGTTGGAAGGCTCGCTCCATCCCGGTAAGCTTTGCCAGGCGTTGCTGAAAACTGTACAGGGCATGGGCGTGACCGTTCTGCCTGCCACCGAAATCATTTATTTCGAAGATGGTGACAAAGGAGTTACGGTGTATACGAAAGGAAACAACGAACTGAAATGCGATTGCTTTCTTATTTGCATCAACGGCTTTGCGGAACAGCTTCTGCCTGACCTGGGTGTGACGCCTGCGCGCGGACAAATTGTGGTGACATCGCCAATCCCCGATTTAAAAATAAAGGGCACGTTTCATTATGACGAGGGGTTCTATTACTTCAGGAACGTAGGCGATAGGTTGCTGCTGGGCGGTGCAAGGAATTTGGCAATCGAAGAAGAAACCACTACTGATATGGAAGTTTCCGACAAAATTCAGGAGGAGCTTGAAAGGTTTATCAGCGAGCATTTGCTTCCCGGGGTTTCTTTTCAAATAACCGACCGGTGGAGTGGGATCATGGGGATGGGCGGCGAAAAGATGCCGATCGTGAAAAAACTTTCTTCAAACGTTTTTTGCGCGTTGAAGATGAGTGGTATTGTCGTTGCCCTCGCGCCTGTGGCCGGTGAAACTGTGGCTGAGCTGATGCTGGGGTAGGTCCTCCCCCGGTCCCTCCTTCGTCGGGACCACCCCCTCCAGAGTGGGATAGGTAGATGCCCCCGCTGGCGGGACCTGGTGCAGCGCCGCAAAAGTATCCCCCGCTGGCGGGACTTCCTGCAGAGCGGCAAAAGTATCCCCCGCTGGCGGGACCTCGTGCAGTGCGGCAAAAGTATCCCCCGCTGGCGGGACTTCGTGCAATGCGGCAAAAGTATCCCCCGCTGGCGGGACTTCGTGCAGTGCCGCAAAGTATCCCCCGCTGGCGGGACCTCGTGCAGTGCCGCAAAAGTATCCCCCGCTGGCGGGGGTGGCGCGCAGCGCCGGGGGTGGACAACGGCGCAAATCAATAAAGCAATGCTAATGCTTAACAAACTTCCAGCTCTTACCATTACCCGCAGAAACAAAATACATCCCCGGCGCCAGATCACGGATGTTTACCTGCACCGAGTTTTTTGTGAGAACAATATTCCGGCAAACCTGCCCGAGGTGATTCATGATCGTCACCTGCTTTGCCTGTCCGGCCAAACGAATGTTCAGCATATCGAAAGCAGGATTGGGATACACGCTGATTCCTTCATTTGCTTCACTCACCAACAGGTTCGAAGCGCCTTCTGCTTTGCGCGACGACAATAACGCCACCCGGGCGCCATCGTCTTCAAAAAGCTCGTGCATCTTTGCAGCTTGTCCAACAGTGAACATACTTGTACAGGCATCATTGGTAAAATCCATGAAGTTCATGTACATATTGCCGGCCGCACCGCTGGTGCAGGTTGACACCACTCCCGAGGGGCACCCGCGCGTGGGGCCCTTCTGCGGAGGCGTATCGTCAATTTTATCGTCGCCGCACGGCGAATCGCCCCAAATATGACGGAGCCCCAGCCAATGGCCCACCTCATGCACCGTCGTCCGGCCTTTGTTGTACGGCGAAGCCACATTGGGAGTGGTGCCAAACACGGCATAACGGATCACCACCCCATCTTTTTCTGCCACACAGCCCGGTAGCGACGAATACCCCAATTCGGTACCCGACAAATTGCACACCCAGATATTCAAATACTGGTTCCTGTTCCAGCCGTCTTGTCCGCCAGTCAGGGCCGACTTCACCTTATCGTCAATTCCAAAACTTTTTGAAGAGGTTGCGGTTCTTGTGACGCCGCTGGTGGGCACGCCGGAAGGGTCAACAGTGGCGAGCCTGAACTCGATGTGCGTATCGGCAGCAAGCGGTTTGAAAGCTGCGGGAATGTACCTGGCGTCATCATTCTTTTTGCGGTAATCTCTGTTGAGCGCGGCGATCTGCGACATCACCTGCTCATTGCTGATATTTTGTTCGGGAGTGTTGTAAAGGATATGTACCACCACAGGGATCACTATCGGATTTTCGCCGGGAGCAGCATATGACATTTGCGAAAAAACGCCGGTGGGAAAGGTGCAGGCGAGCACGGATATCAACAGGATCCATTTCATGCTATCACGATTTGTGGTAGCTTAACACAGGTGGATTTCCGAATGAACGGCCGGTATTTGCAAGGAATTGGACTCGAAAGAGATATCGCGGAAGATGTAAAAGAATAAAAATTAAAGGAAGAATGCAAGTGTCGTCTAAAATTATGTTTTCCTTGCGGCGTGGTTAGCCCTGTGCTTAGTACATTTGGTGCCCATGAAGTTAAAGTTTACCCACTGCCTCCTGGCCGGAGGTGTTTTTTTTGCAGCCTGCAACGATAACGACGCGCCCGTGGAAGACAATAATGATAACGCAATACCTGCCCCCATTACCCTCACCTTCCAGGTGGTGAACCAGTTTCCGCACGACACGACCGCTTTTACGGAAGGATTTTCGTTTTATAACGGTCAGTTGTACGAGAGTACCGGCGCGCCGGAAGAACCCGCCAACAGTGGCACCTGGGTGGCCACCGTTGACCTGGTTAAGGGCACGTACGACAAGAAGCTGAACTTCGGACAAGCCTTTTTTGGTGAAGGGATCACCTTCTTTAACGATAAAATGTACCAGCTCACGTATAAAGACCAGAAAGGATTTGTGTATGACGCCAAGACCTTCAAGAAGCTACGGGAATTTACCTACAAGAGCGAGGGATGGGGTTTTACTAACGATGGCAATCACCTGATTATGAGCGATGGAACGAGTAATATATACTATTTAACTCCAGATTCATTATCGTTCGTTAAAATGCTGCCCGTGCAGGATCATAACGGCTATGTGGGGAGCATTAACGAGTTGGAATACATCAACGGCTACCTTTATGCGAACAAATGGCTCTCGAACGAAATCCTTAAAATAGACCCGCAAACGGGATATGTCGTTGGCAAATTCGACCTGTCGAAGCAGGTGGCCGATGCAAAGAATAAATATCCCGGCGCGCAGGAGATGAACGGCATTGCGCACGACAGTACCACCGGAAAGACTTATATAACGGGCAAAAAATGGCCCGTTATTTATGAAATAAAGTGGTAACATCCTTTTTTTCCTTTACCTTTGCAAACTCTTAAAAAGGGGTATTCATGAGCAGCCGAAGAGACTATGATATTGCCTTTGTGGGATTGAAGCCGGGTTTGCATGAGTTCGAGTACGAAATTGACAACAGGTTCTTTGACGAATACCAGGAGCAGGATTTCCGGAACTGCGTGGCACACATCAGGCTTACACTCGACAAGAACAACGGCTTCATGCTGTTGAAATTTGAAGTGGGGGGCAAACTGGAGGTAACTTGCGACAGGTGCGGAAACGGGTTGCCGCTCGACTTGTGGGATGAGTTTAACATTGTAGTGAAAATGGTGGATGATCCCGAGCTGATGAACAGCCAGGAAGAAGATCCGGACATCTACTATATTTCGAAAGGCGAGAGCCACCTGCATGTAGCCGACTGGATCTACGAATTCATCAACCTGAGCATACCGATGCAAAGGATGTGCGGTCCCGATGAAATTGGCGGTCCAAATTGCAATAAGGAAGCACTGGCGATGCTGTCAAAGCCGGGCGCCGAAAATAAGAGCTCGAACCCCTTGTGGAAAGGGCTTGAAAAGTTTAAGAACTTAGACAACTGATTTAATCAATAGACATAATAACTGATTTATGCCTAATCCGAAAAGAAGACATTCCCAACAAAGGAGTGCAAAAAGAAGGACTCACTATAAAGCTGAGACCGTTACATTAAGCAAGGATAGCACTACAGGAGAAATACATGTTCGCCACCGTGCACATGTAAGCGAAGGCAAACTGTACTACAAGGGTAAAGTAGTGGCCGAAAAATCTCCTGTCAAGTAATTCCTTTCTTAACGTATCGATTACCGAATGAACATAGCCTTGGATATGATGGGTGGCGACTTTGCGCCAACAGAGGCAGTTAAGGGCGTCAGCTCTTTTTTATCCGGTAATCCAAAACAAACGGGACTCATCCTCATTGGAGACGAAGCGCAGGTCAACCCCCTGCTGCAGTCGTCCGGTATTGATACTTCCTCCCTTAAAGTTGTACATGCGTCACAGGTGATCGGCATGAACGAACACCCCACGAGGGCGCTGAAAGAAAAGCAACAATCCTCTATCGCTATTGGTTTCCACCTGCTGGCCACAGGCAAATGCGACGCGTTTATCAGTGCCGGCAACACCGGTGCAATGCTCGTGGGAGCCATGTACAGCATCAAAGCTATCGAGGGCGTTTTGCGACCCACCATTTCCACCGTTATTCCGAAAGATAACGGAGGCACCGGCCTCCTGCTGGATGTGGGCATCAATGCCGACTGCAAGCCTGAATACCTCAACCAGTTCGCGACGCTTGGCTCGCTGTATGCCAGGTATATTTCGGGGATCGAAAACCCTCGCGTGGGACTCATCAATATCGGTGAAGAAGAAGGAAAGGGAAACCTGCTGGCGCAGGCCGCCTATCCCCTGCTGAAAGAAAACAATCACATCAATTTTACAGGTAACATCGAGGGAAGAGATATTTTTAAAGATAAAGCCGATGTGATGGTTTGCGAAGGCTTTACCGGCAACGTGATCCTGAAGCTGGCAGAATCCATTTACGATATCACCCAGGAAAAAGATATCCATCACGACTACCTCGACAGGTTCAACTTCGAAAATTATGGCGGCACCCCCGTGCTGGGCGTCTCCAAGCCGGTGATCATCGGTCACGGCATATCGCATGCGCTGGCGTTCGCCAACATGATCCGGCTGGCGGAAAAGATGATTGAAACCGGGCTGCTGGAAAAGATGAAAGAGGAATTTGCGGTCGGATAGCCGAACAAGTTCTTAAACATAAACCACCCAACCTCCCCTCCTGCTCATAAGCCGGATTCTGTTTCTAAACTATCATTTATCTGGCCTGTCCATTACTGAACCGGTCTTGCTGCCTACCCGCCAATCTTCCCTCTCAGGATCGGGCGAGCCGCCCTCGAGACTGGCCTATGTGGCATTACAGCATGCAAGGTTTACCCTTTGTACATATTGCTATGCACAACTGTGAGCTCTTACCTCACATTTTCACCTTTACCCTCTGCAAACCGGTGTGGGCTAACCCAGCAGTTGCAGATTAGGCCCGCCTTTGCAAAAGCTACAGCGGACGAAGGCAGTAATTTTCTGTGGCACTATCTGTTCATGTTCCCTGCGGATCATGACCCGGCTATTAACCGGTGCATTGCTCTGTGCTGTCCGGACTTTCCTTGGCGCAATGCGCCACGATAGTTCGGCAGGTGGGAGTGGTTGGGTGGTTTATGTTTAAGAACTTGTTCGGCAATGTTTACTTGTCGCCCATACCGCCGCCATCTTCAGGTTTCTTGCAGCATTTGGGAAGCTCCTTGTAAGATTCTTCGTTGGCGGTAACATCGTCTGCATCGTAACCTACGT
>CBIGXK010000192.1:0-7347 GCA_966193805.1 uncultured bacterium
TACCTGGTCGAATGCAGTAACTGCGGCCTGGTAATCGGCAGCGTTGCCGGTAGCATTTGCGCGAAACAGGTACGCTTTGCCCAACAATGCATAGGCCGATTTTGCGGTTACCCTGCCGGTATTGTTGTTGTCCCAGGGCGTTGTCGGCAACAGCGCAGCGGCGCGCGTAAGATCGGTGATTACCTGGTCGAGCAACTGCACACCCGATGAACTGGGGATATTGAACTGGCTGGGTGTAGTAACCACAATGGTATCCACCGGTGCGGTTCCGAAAAGGTTCCACAGCATGAAATGTGCGAAAGAACGGAGAAACAGCGCTTCGCCTTCGTTGGCCTCTTTAAGGCCGGGTGTGGTAAATACACCGCCTTCCACCGCCCTCACCTTTTCAAGCACTTTATTGGCCCTTCCGATGATGATGTAGCTGCTTTTCCATATCTCGTTGAGCTTACCGTTGCTGGGCGTAAGACCGCGGAAGAACTCGAAGCTCGAATTGACGGTAAGTGTCAGATCATCTCCGGGCAGGTAGAATGATTCCAGCTCTGCGCTGCCCGAGCCGCCGCCGGAGTTGGAAGCGGAATAATAATCGGTAATGCCCGCGTATATGCCGAGCACCGCTGTACGGAACTCATTTTCGGAGGTAAAGAATGACGCCTCGCTTTGTGTTGGAGGCGGAATCTCCAGGTGCTTTTTATTGCAGGCCAGGTAAAGAAAGACGCCACTGAGCAGCGCAGTTCCGGCAGAGATAAATGATTTCTTCAATTGCATATAAATAAATTAATCAAATTAGAAGGTTGCTTTTACACCAAATAAAAATTGCCTTGTTGAAGGATACAGGTCATTCTCCGGATCGATTCCCGACCATTCGGTAATGGTAAACAGGTTGATGCCGGTTACGTACAAACGCAGACTCGAAATCGCGTTTGTTTTCTGCAGCAGCTTTTGTGGAATCGAATACCCGAGCTGCAAATTCTGCAGCCGCAGGAACCCTGCATTTTCCACGAACCTGTCGGACGTACGCAAGTTGCCATTAGGATCACCATACACCGCTCTTGGCATGGAAGTGTTCCTGTTATCCGGTGTCCAGGCATTCAGCACAGTGCTCAACTGGTTGCGGCCATAACCGTTCATCCCTTCGCCCTCAGCACGAAAGCCATTGTATTTCTGCACATCGCCCCTGCCCTGGAAAAATACCGACAGGTCAAAATTCCTGAATGTTCCGGAAACCGTGAAACCTCCATAGTAACCGGGAATGGTTTTACCCAGGTAAGTTCTGTCGTTATCATTCAGCAGGCTGTCGGGCACAGTGTTCACCTTTGTTGATCCCGGAGTAGGTGCACCATAAAGGTTCTGGTAATAAATATCGCCGGGCGCCTGTTCACTGGAACTTTGGTCGGTTACCGACTGGTTGTATTTATCTATATCCGCCTGGTCCTGGAAGATACCACCCACTTTATATCCGTAAATAAAACCAATGGGCAATCCTTCTTCCAGTCCAGAACCTCTCAATGCGGTGTGATTGGCGAGTTTCAGCACCTCGTTCTTTACAGTGGTTAAATTACCGCTGAAAGAGAGGCCGAATTCACCGAAGGTTTTACTGTATCCCAACTGGAACTCGAAACCCCTGTTCGATACGTCCGCAATATTAAGATCGGCCAGCGATTGAATGCCGGAAGTGGGCGCCAACTGAACGTTCTGAATGATACCGATGGTCTTCTTATGATAGTAGTCCATCGAAAAATTAACCTTGTTGTTGAACAGCATCGCATCGAATCCCACATTGAGTGTGCGGCCTATTTCCCATGTAAGCTCCTGGTTAGGGAAGTTTACATACGCAATGCCGATATTATTGGTTTGGGGGTTACCTAAAGTGTAAGATGGCGGCACCACACCGGCAATGGAAATGTACTTCCATCCCGCCGTCGTTTGCTCGTTACCTACTTCTCCGTAGCCTGCGCGTATTTTGAGATCATTGACAAAGCTTGCGTTTTCCATGAACTTTTCATTGCTTATCCTCCATCCGATGGAGCCGGCAGGGAAGGTTCTGAACCGTTTACCCGGGGCGAGCCTGGATGAACCATCCCTTCTCACCACTCCTTCAATGTAATACTGGCTGTTGAAGTTGTAAGATACCCTTGCGAGGTAGCCTATCAATGTGTAAGCGGCCCTTAATTCATAATAACCTTTTTCCTCGCCGGTTACACTGAAATACCGGAGGTTCGGATCTTCTGAAAGTATCGGCCTGCCCACGCCGGTGTTCGTCCACTTGTAATCCTGTTTCGAGGCGTCGAGGGTCACATTAACGTGATGGTCACCAAAATCTTTTGTGTAATCAACATTTACCGCTTTCATCCAGCTCACTGTTGTGCTGGTGCCCACGTCCAGTTGCGACGGCCTGGTTCCCTCCTGCGCATCCGGCAAAATACCATAAGGGCTGGCGGGGTTCTCGCCAAACCACCAGTTATCAAAGTTGACGTAGTTCTTGTTGAAGATGTTTGTTTGCTGACCGTTCAGCGTACCCTTGATTTTTAAACCGGCTACCGGTTGCAGTTGGATGTAGCCGCTGCCGAGAGCAGTTTGGTTCTGCATATTTCTTTCCGACGTGGCCAGGTCGCCCAGTACGTTTTGATAAGCAACATATTGCTGGCCATACAGTGAGGTCTTTGAAAAATCTGCCGGGGTAAGCGGAGCGGTGAGCGCCCACAGTGGCGCATAACCTTTCGGTCCGTTTGCATCATAAATTTGCTGCCATGGCGCGGCCTTGTACACATCCAGAGAAGCATTGGCACCAGGATTTTTTGTGTCGGTGCGGACGCCCCTGAGGTTCATGCCCACTTCGACAAATTTGCCGATTTTGCTGACAAGATTTGTTGAAAGACTGTAACGCTCGGCATTGTACCCAACAAACGGACCGTCATTGTTTGCATAACCAACCGAAAAATTATAGATCGTGTTTTCGGTGCCGCCGCTTGCACGGAGGTTGTAATCCTGCAGTTGTGAATTATCGTTGATCACAGCATCCTGCCAATCGTAAAATCCGCGGTTGCCGATGTAACCGGGGTTCGACGGGTTCCATAAAGGACCAAAGAATTCAGCATCCTCTATGGGTACCGCCACATTATTATTGATGTCGGGGTTAGCGTTGTAGATGTCGGTATAAAACTTAGTGTATTCCGGCGTTTTGAGCACATCTATTTTTTTCGGCACCTGCTGAATGCCATATTGCGCATTCAACTCTACGTGCACTTTGCCTCTTTTGCCCTGCTTCGTTGTAATGAGCACAACGCCATTCGCAGCACGAACGCCATAAATTGCCGAGGCAGATGCATCTTTCAATACGGAAATGGATTCGATGTCGTTCGGGTTTACGATGGTGTAAATATTCACCGGGCCCCTCCTGGTGGGATCGTTAACCGGATCCACAACGGCGCCGGCGCCGCCTTCAATGAAGGGCACACCGTCTATTACATATAACGGGTCGGCGCTGCCGAATGTACTCACGCCACGAATGCGGACTGTTGGCCTTGCCGTTGGGTTACCGCCACCGGAAGTAACGTTCACGCCGGTCATTTGGCCCTGCAATGCAAGCTCAGGACTGAGCGCGGTGCTTTTCGCGATATCCTTGGCATGCACAGTGGATATGGCGCTGGTGATATCTCTTTTACTTCTTTCACCATAACCTACCACCACCACTTCTGAAAGGCCCTCGGTTGAAGAGCTGAGATTTACGCTCATCGGTCCCGAAGAGGACGCCGGCAATTCGATGGTGCCATAACCCACGTAACTAAAAACAAGTGTTGCGCCGGCAGGCGCATTGATACTGAAATTACCATCGGCGTCAGTGGTTACAGAATTATTCGTTCCCCTAACTGTAACAGTAACGCCCTGCAGGGAAGTATTGTTCACATTATCCGTTACAACACCTCTTACCGGCACCTGCGCATAGGCCGACATTGTTAGGCAACTGATAATGATCAAAAGCGCGGGAAATTTCAGCAGGCGTCTTGTTCGCCGGGTGATTTCACTCATAAACAAGCAGTTTTTATTTTGGTAGTATGAATTGATGATACCAAATTATACCTGCTCAAAAGATAAACTATGCTCTACTATGCTGTAGAATTGAAGCGTGCATCTGCCTGAATATTAGTGCAATAATTACCTCTATATTATTACTGGAATGAAGCCTTTATGCCGGCGAAAAATTGCCTTGTGTTGGGAAACGCATCGTCTTCCGGATCCAGTCCGCTGTAATTCGTTATCGTAAAAAGGTTGTTCGCCGCCATGAATAAACGTACGCTTTGTACCGCATCTATTTTTCGGAGCCATCCGGCAGGAAGTGAATAACCCACCTGCACATGCTGCAAACGAATGTACCCGGCATTTTCCACGAACCTGTCCGACGTCCGGTTGTTGCCGTTGGGATCATTATACACCGCCCGCGGCATATCTGCATCCGGATTTTGCGGCGTCCATCTGTTCATAACGGTAGACAACTGGTTTCTTCCATACTCCTCCATGTTCTCCCCCAGCGCCCTGTCGAAGTTATATTTCTGCACATCGCCGATGCCCTGGAAAAAGACAGAAAAGTCAAACGATTTGTAAGAAGCGGCGGCTGTAAATCCGTAAAAATATCCGGGTATCGTTTTGCCGATGCGCGTGCGGTCGTTTGCATTGATGATGCCATCCTTTTCAGGATTGTGACGGGTGCTTCCGGGCTGCGGCGCACCGTACAGATCTTCGAAGAAAATGTCGCCCGGCCGCTGGTCCGTCGAAATAATATCGGTGTGCGTTTCATTCCACGCCTCGATCTCTTTTTCATCCCTGAATATACCGGCCTGCTTATAACCGTAAATAAACCCTATCGGCAAACCTTCTTCCAACCCCTGTGTTCTCAGCGCCGTGTGATTGGCGAGCTTCAATACTTTATTGTGAACCGTGGTGAAGTTGACATTAAAGTTGGTTGATACCTGTCCAATAGTTTTATTATAACCTGCCTGCAATTCAATTCCTTTATTCAATACTTCCGCTACATTAATGTCGGAAGGCACACTGATGCCTGTGCTCGGCGCCAGCTCAACACTCTGAATAATTCCCTTTGTTACCTTATGATAATAATCGGCGGTCAATGAAAACCTGTTGTCAAACATTACAGCGTCAAATCCCACATTCACCGTGTAGAGTTTTTCCCACGTAAGGTCGCGGTTCGAAAAATTTGAAAATGCATAAGCAGGATTAACCTGCTGCGGGTTGCCCAGGTTATACGACGGCCGCACCACGCCGGCAACAGACAGGTATGACCATCCCCCGGTTGTTTGCTCGTTACCAAGAATGCCGTACCCTCCGCGTATTTTTAAATCATTCACCTGTTGAATTGCATTCATGAACGGTTCCGACGATATTCTCCATCCCGCCGTTGCCGACGGAAATGTTCCCCAGTGCCGGCCCGGCGCAAAACGCGACGAACCATCTCTGCGAACAACCGCTTCTACGTAATACTTATCATCATAATTATAATTGGCCCTGGCCATGTAGCCAATGAGTGCATACGCCGCCCTCAGTTCATAAAAACCTTTTTCTTTTCCCGAAACAGTGAAGTAGCGAAGCGAGGGGTCGTTGGTCAGCACCGAGCTGCTGGCGCCGTTGCCGGTCCACCGGTAATTTTGTTCGGATGCATCCAGCATCACCCCGAACGCATGCGCATGCTTACTGCAGGAATATTCGATGTTGACAGATCTCAGCAGGCTGTTGGTGGCGCTGTTTGAAATACTTGCGATACCCGGCTTTGTGCCCGGCACCGGATCGGCCACGTTACTGAAGGGGTTGGGAGGATTTTCGAGGAACCACCACTGGTCGAACGCCAGCCACGATTTTTCTGACAACGACGATTGCTGCGCAGCGATTGTTCCGCGCAATTTCAATCCTTTAACCGGCTGCACCTGCAGGTAGGCCGTTCCCAAACCTGTTTGATTACCGGCAATGCGTTCGGTGGTGGCCAACAGTCCATAAATATTTCGGTACGCCACAAATTGCTGTGCGTACAAACTGGAGATATTGAACTCATCCGGCGTAATGGGACCATTCAGTTGCCACAACGGTGCAATGCCATAGGGACCGGCAGGGTCGAAAATTTTTTGCCATGGCGCCGCCCTCCATACATCCATATTTGCATCTATCACACCAGGCGGTGCGTTTTTGGTTGTTTGCTGTATTCCCCGCAGGTTGATACCGGTCTCGATGTATTTTCCTACCTCGGTATTAACGTTAGCCGAAACGCTGTACCGGCCGGTGTGGTACCCAATGAAAGGGCCGTCGTTTGAAGAATAACCAAGTGAAAAGGAGTAATTCGTTTTGTCGGATGCGCCGCTGGCCCTGATGTCGTAGTTACCGATGGCAGAATGATGGTTGATGATGGCGTTTTGCCAGTCGTAAGTCGGATCATTTCCAAAATAAGATGGATCGGCGGGATTCCAGCGCGGTCCAAATTGCGTTGCTTCGCCGATGGGCAGGGGCACGTTGCCGTTCTTCTCGGGATTGGCATGGTATGCTTCGGTGTATAATGAAACATACTCCTGTGTATTGAGCACATCATACGTTTTGGGAATTTTCTGCATACCATATGCGGCACTCAGATCAAGGTGCACCGGTCCCTTTTTTCCTTTTTTGGTGGTGATGAGCACAACACCGTTTGCGGCGCGCACGCCGTAGATGGCGGCAGCCGCATCTTTCAGCACCGTGATGGATTCGATATCGTTAGGGTTAATAATCGTGTAGAGGTTGACCGGTCCGCGCCGCGTGGGATCGTTCGTTTTATCTACCGTGGCGCCCGCACCGCCCTCTACCAGCGGTATGCCGTCGATGATGTAAAGCGGATCGGCGGCGCCGTTTTCACTGAATGTTCCCACACCCCTTATCCGCACGACCGGCCGCGCAGTGGGATTGCTGCCACCGCTGATAACGCTGACGCCGGCCATTGTTCCCTGCATCGCCATCTGTGGCGACATGGCCTGCGATCGCTCGATCGTTCTGCCGCTGATCACCGACACCGCTCCGGTGATGTCTTTTCTTTTTCGTTCACCGTAACCCACCATCACCACTTCGTTCAGATCTTCCACCAGCTCACTCATGCGAACGTTCAGCGGCGTTTGCGCACCCACTGCCACGCGTTCGGGCGCGTAACCCACTGCGGTGAACAGCAACACATCGTTGCCGGTGGCGGGTATGGAGTATTGGCCCTTGTTATCGGTTGCCGTTCGCACGTTTCCGTTTTCTACCGAAACCGTAACACCGGCCAGTTGCTCTTCACCGCGCCCGGTAACGGTGCCGGTAATGGTGCGTGCGGCCGCTGCCGCC
>CBIGXK010000193.1:0-7267 GCA_966193805.1 uncultured bacterium
CGTACGGAAAAGATGTGGCAAAGCAAATGGTAAATGCCTTCAGAAAGGAAGGAATCGCCATCGGCTTTTATTTTTCGCCGGAAGATTTTTATTTCTTCCATCAACACAAGATTCCGATGGGCCGCCTCCAACAACCCGAGCAGTTCCCTGTTAATAATCCCGAACTGATGGACTACGACAAACGGCAGCTTCGTGAACTGATGACCAACTACGGCAAAATAGATATCCTTTTCATCGACGGGCCAGGCGATGGTCTCCGGGAATACGCATGGTCGTTGAACCCCGATCTCGTCATTACACGCGACGTGATGAAAACCCCGGAGCAAAATACACCCGATGCCCCGCTGCCACGTCCGTGGGAAGCATGTTACACCACGGGAACAGAATGGTCGTTTAAAGCAACGAATGATGAATTCAAAAGCGGCACCGACGTCATCAACAAACTCATAGAGATCAGGAGCAAGGGCGGCAACTTTCTCTTAAACGTTGGCCCCACGCAAGAAGGAATTATACAGGAGAAGGAAGCAAATGTGCTTACCGAAATCAGCATGTGGATGTTTGCCAACAGCGAAAGCATCTACAACATAAAGCCGCTGCCCGTTATCAGGGAAGGCCGTACATATTTCAGCCAGTCGAACGATGGCAAATCCGTCTATGCCTATATTCTTCGAAAAGATGCTTCCGATTGGCGGTATGGAACGCGAAAGACGTTTACTTTCTCTCACCTGGAAGGATCGCGATCCGCAAAGGTGAATGTGCTGGGTTTTGGCTCCAAACTCGTTGAATACCGAAAGGGGTTCGATGCGGGGGTGTATATAATGCCTTCACCGATCGGGCTGACGGTTAGCGCCGTCAACGGGCAGCGTTTCTACACCGATAACCAGTGGCCCAATGCGGTTGTTCTAAAAATAGATGGTGCAACATTCCGTGAAAATATCAAAAAGGAAAAATCATCGACGATAGACGGCGCTAAATAGTCGGGTACCTGCTAATCGAGTGAATAAGCATTCCTAAATATCATCGTGCTTATTTTTGCTGATTTCAGGCAATTTAATCCCGGCCGGCTTTAACGCCTGAAGGAAGCGGTTGTGGGGTTGATGTGGGCCCTTCCACGGTCAGCATACCATGTTTCGCAATTTTCATGCGATCGATGAACACAACGCGTTTGTCGCCGGTGCTCAAGGTGCGTCCGTGGTACACGCAAAACATTTCTTTACCATCAGGCGAATAAGTAATGCTGTTGTGTCCCGTTCCGGTGACTACTCCACCCTGCTCCACATTCTTTTGCAGTACGGGGTTAGTGGTTGATTTCACAAACGGTCCCAACGGGTGTTTTGAAGTGGCGTATCCTACGGCATAATTCTTTCCGCCAAAATAATTGGCGGAGTACATCATGTAATAAATGTCTCCCTTTTTAAAGGCAACGGAACCTTCCGTCCAGCGTCGATTCACCTCTTTTGAGGTAACGGAACGGCTCTCCCACTCCGTTTGCGGATCGTTCATGCTAACCGGCGGACGCAATAAAAGAACCGGTTCGCCGGTAACGCCGCTGAAATCCGGTTTTAGCTCAACACCATACACCCAGCTTTCTTCAATTTCGTTGAACCATCCTTTTTCTTTGGCCCATTTGGCGATCTCGCTTTCTACCGGGTGCTTGTAGCAGGCGCGGGAATAATACAGGTAAGCGCGGCCGTCGTTATCAAATAACACGTTGGCGTCAATGATCGGGTAACCGGGATCAAATACCGGCTTGTTGTGGAGATCGGTGAACGGGCCGGTTGGTGTTGAGGCAACGGCCACGCCTATCCGAAAGTTCTCCATTTCATCGGTTGGATTTTCTTTCCACTGCGCGCTGTAGAAGAGATAAAATTTGCCGTTTTGTTCATACACTTCCGGCGCCCAGTATGCGCCGTTATATTCAGCGGTTGAATCGCTCCAGCCGTTTTTATTGCCGGCGAAATATACCTGTCCTTCGCTGTTCCAGTTCACCAGGTCAGTGGAAGAGTAAGCAACGAAGCCATTGACTGCGCCGCCGCCTGTTCCGTAAAGGTAATATCGATCGCCTTTTACGTGGAGCACGTAAGGATCGCCCAGTGCTACCGGTAAGGGATTTTGATAGGTAGATGTGGGCGCTGCCCGCTGAGCCTGTGCACTCGATATGGTTGAAGCCGCTGTAAAAGCGAGGAGGTAAAGACTGTAGAGGATACGTTTTGCTTTTTTCATGAATCGATGCTGCTGTTTCGATTTGGTGTAAAGATATTGCTATATTTTGCTCGGCGGGTCACGTTTTCCTGTCGTACTAAAAATGGATGGAACGGTTTTAGAAGCATATTAGCCAGGTAGATACCATTCATATGAAATTACCATTACCTTTCATTAACCGGGTACTTATTTTCCTCGTTCTGCTGACCGCCATCCTCCACTTCGGGCGGCCGGTGCTGGTGCCTTTTTCTTTCGCCATATTGTTCGCCATGCTCATGACACCGCTGTGCAAGTGGCTCGACAGCAAAAACTGGCCCAGGGCACTATCGTGCCTGGCATGTGTGGCCGTAATCCTTGTGATCCTGCTGGGCATGCTCTTCATCATCATCGCGCAGGTATCCAGCTTTGCCGGCGACCTGACGCAACTCGGCCGCGGAACCAATGAACTGTTGCATTCGGCGCAACAGTTCATCGAGAGAAAATTTGATGTTCCCGCTGCCGAGCAGTCGGCGTTTCTGCACAAGCAAACGCAGGAGCTCGGCAAATTCGTGAAGGACTACGTTACAAGCATGATCCGCGACTCTGCCCAGTTGCTCGCCAGCATTATCATCACCCTGGTGTTAACCTTCCTCCTGCTGTTTCACAGGGAGAAATACTTTAAGTTCTTTCTGCACATTGCCGGCGACGGTGCAGAAGACGAAAAGAAAAAGATGCTGCACGACATTGGTCATGTGGCGCAGCATTACCTCATTGGCAGGGCCATTTCGATTATTGCGTTGTTCGTGCTGTATGCAATTGCGTTGCTGGTGATAGGAATCGAAAATGCACTGCTGCTGGCGGCAGTGGCGGCGCTCTTTAACATTATTCCCTACCTCGGGCCGATACTGGCGGCCCTGTTCCCGTTTTTTGTGGCGCTGGTCACCGAGCCGTCCTATCAACCCGCCATTTGGGTGCTGGTGAGCTTTTGCGCCTTCCAGGCGTTGGATAATTACTGGATCACGCCGTATTACCTCGGTGGCGAGGTGAGCCTTAGCGCCCTTGCGACCATTGTTGCAATACTTTGCGGGGGATTTTTGTGGGGCATTGCGGGAATGATCCTGTTCATACCGATGCTCAGCATCGTCAAGATCATTTGCGATCATGTGCCGGGCCTGGAGCCGTATGGTGAGGTGATCGGAGATACCGGCCAGAAGCCCAGCCGCAAGCTGCGGAAGTGGATAAGTAAGATATTCGGCAGGAAAAAATAGATTAAAATTGCATGGGTGTCAACCAGGGAATATTAGCCGTTGGATGGCGACCATCTTCTATTAAACCACACTGCATATCCCCGCCTTCGCAGGTCCCAGGCGAGCTTTTCTTCCATTTTCAGAGCCTCCTGCCGGGTCATCTTCTGCTGATTGAGGTGGTTGTAAAGGCTCGGCCGCAGGTATGTTCCATATTTGTTCACAATAGAAGAAGAAATGTTATGCCCCTTCTTACTCAGATACCCCGTTTTATGTTGCCTAAACCGCTCCGCGGGCTGCTTACTCGTCATACCTACATAAAGACACTCCAACACGCCGTTAAACTGCGGATTGGCGGCTCTAAACCTGCTGTTTTCGGTATATACTTTTTTCAGCAACTCAACAACATAAACCTGGTAAGTCGATCCAGCCACATGTAAAATATTAAGATTAATATATCGAAAAATAACAAATACGCGCGAAATTGACATACGCAATCGTATATGCACGGCCTACATAGGTATGATTTTTTCAATCCTGAGTGCCAGAGAATACGATAACCTTCATGAAAACAAAATATATCATATCACTGTTCATCATTATCGTTATAGCGGCGGGCATCTTTGTGTACCTGCAAACACGGAAACTGAAAGATTTCGAACCGCAGATCATCGCCAGGCTGCAGTCACTGGTGCGAGAGGGTACCGATAGCCTTTACCGGCTCAGCATCGAAGGACTGGAAGTTGACGTGGTAAAAGCAAGGATCGGCGTGTTGAACGCTTCGCTTGAGGTAGATTCATCGATACTGACTAAAATGGATTCTGCGAAAATTGCCCCTAATGATATATTCAGCATATCGTTGCGTTCTCTCTACATCGACGGATTGGGTCCCGCAGATCTGCTCAACACAAAAACGATCCGCTTAAAAATGCTCGATATCGAGAATCCGTTTATTGAAGTGTTTCATAAAAAGAGAAAATACAATCCCGATACAAGCTCCGACACGTCTTCTCTTTATCAAAAACTGTCGGGGCAGATCCTTACTTTTTCTGTGGATAGTTTATCTGTAAATGGTGCAACCTTCATTCATCACAATCTTTCTCCGGAGAAGAAGAAGTCTGAGTTGAAAAATGTATCGCTATCCTTTAAAAATATTCTGATTGATTCATCCACTGCATACGACACATCGCGCTTCCTCTTCGCTAAAAAGGCGTTGATCACCTTAAAAGACTATTCGTTTCGAACTCCGGATAAATTCTATTTCCTCAAAGCGGATTCCATCAGTATTTCCGCACCGTCGAACATGATGCAGATAAGCGGCGCCTCTTTAAAGCCGGCAATGAGCAAAGCAGCGTTTATCAAGGCCACAGGATTTCGCAAAGAACTATTCGACATCACTATAAACGATATTACGGTGGACAGCATCAACTGGTGGAGTCTGTTAAACAAAGAAGGCTTGACAGCAGGTACGGTGAATATAACGGACAGCAGAGTTAAAGTCTACCTGGACCGTTCTCTTCCGGCTCCCGCGGAAAGTAAGGTAGGCAACTATCCCCATCAGCTTCTGATGAAGCTGAAATTACCTGTCAAAATCGACAGGATAAACGTGAAGAACCTGGATTTATCTTATGAAGAATACAATCCTAAATCGGAAAAGTCTGCGACCATCTATTTTGATAACGCCAGCGGAATAATATCGAACATAACCAACAATGCAGATGCTGTTCGAAAGGATCCCTACATGAAAGCGAGTGTACGCACCTTTTTTATGCACAAGTCTCCGTTGCAAAGTAGTTTCACCTTTGACCTTGCGCAGTATAAGAAAGGAAATTTCAGCGTGGATATGCAGCTAACGAAAATAGATAAAGAACAACTGAAAGAAATCACTAACAATTTGGGGATGTTGTCGTTGGAAAGCGTTAACATCAAAAGTCTTCAGGCGCATGTTGACGGCAGTGACGTACTGGGTAAGGGAAAGGTTCTCTTGCTATATGATAACCTTCGGATTGTGCCGTTAAAGAAGGACGGCGACAGTAAAGGCGGACTGAAGCAAAGAAACCTTCGCGGTTTTCTTATGAACGCGCTTATTGTCAAAGACGAAAACCCTTCCGGTAACAAAGAACCGAGAAAGGCGACAGGGGAGTTTGTCCGCGAAACCGACAGGTCCTTCTTCAACCTGGTTTGGAAGACCATTCTCGTGGGCATCCTGCAAACCGTTGGCGCCAATCCAAAGCTGGCAGAGTCAAAATAACCTGATAAAAGACAGAAGCCATTTATATTTGGATACTTAAAAGAAGAAGTGCTCCAATTGCTTATAAAGTCATTCACAATGCACTGCCGGTTGCTGGCGAGTATATTTTTTTCACTTTGTGTTTCAGGGTGTGCACTACCTGCCGCAACCGAAGTTTCGGTGCATCCGGAAGATTTCAAGATCGAAGTAGCTTATCAACGCGACCTGCAGGGAATATTTGTCGACTTGTATTGGGGAAGCCAAAGGATCAAACATACACTACTGTGGGACAATCATTCACCCACTTGGGCAAATGGCACTGTTATTGACAAGAACGCATCTATTGCCAAATTGGATAGCTATTCATACAAGACGACTACTGCCGACGGCGCCTCGATTAAAGGAGATGTATATCTCTGTGACCGTATTTTTTTTGGGGGGATTGAATTACAGGACGTTCAATTCTACAATATTTCAGATGAGATAGATGGTGTTTTGGGAGACAACATTATATCAAAAGGTGTTTGGAAGATCGATTTTTCGAAAGAGACTCTAACCTTTGCCTCCAGTTCCGATTCCATAGAGGAACTGCGGTTAATGGAACGACTGCCTGCAAAATTTTCATCAGGCGGAATTCTCATCGACGTTTCGTTCCGAAATAATATTGTAAAGAATGTTCAACTGGATCTCGGCTTCAATGGCGGGATATTATTGCCTCCAAAAACGTTCAGGCAAGTAGCCAAAGGAAATAGCAAGTTTTATAAAGACAGTCTTCGCTTCTCTACACCTTCTCATGCAACCATTATCGAAGCTACACACGTACTTGACACTTTCAAGATTAACCGAAACCAGTTCTCAACATTGATTTCCAGCAACGAACAAGCCAGGGAAAGCCTGATCGGACTAGGTTTTTTTGGCCAGTTTAGGTATGTAGTGATTGACTATCTCAACAAGGCCGTCTATATACAAAGGCGTTAAGGCAATCAATAGTTATTTCAAACTTCACGCTGATAGTGAAGCTGGACCAAGCCAGAGTCAAATTGTTTAGTTGAAATGAGTTTCAGTGTTTGCTGCGGACGTCCGTCTTCAAACAGCTTTGTGCCACCTCCCACTAATACAGGTATGATAGAAATAACGTACTCGTCAATTAGATCGTCCAGCAGCAAGGTTTTTACGACCTCTGCCCCACCCTCAATAAAAATATTCTTCCCGCTTTCGGTTTTGAGCCGCCGTACAAGGTCACTTAAATCTCCGGTGTGAAAGCGAGTATTCTCTGTGCTTTGCCTTTCAGTGCGGCTAATGATAAATGTGGTTTTATCGGCGTGCACAAATTCAGGAACATGAGCCATTATCCAGTCGTATGTTTTTCTGCCCATAACTACTGTATCTACCGTCTGGATAAAATCGCCATACCCGTAATCCTCATTCTCTTGCTGAACAACATCTAAAAAACTCAAATCTTCATCCGGTCCGGCGATATATCCATCCAAACTGATGGCGATGTACAAAATAGATTTTCTCATGGCCAAAAGTCGGGTTTTTTGTGGACACCTCTCATCCTGCAATCTGCACAGTAGCGGTTGGCCATTGTAAAACCTACTATTTGGTGAGG
>CBIGXK010000194.1:0-7258 GCA_966193805.1 uncultured bacterium
CAACAGGATAACTCGTATTCAGGGAGATACCTGATCCCCAATTACGTGTCTGAAAATTATGGAGCCTACTGGATCGAGAAATGGAGCCGCAACGATTGGGACATAGAAGGAGGGTTGCGGTACGATAATAAGAACATTCACACGAAACGGCTCAAATTCAACGGCACGAGGGTGGATCATGATTTCACTTTTTCAACGATGGGTACATCACTGAATGTGGGCCATCATTTTTCGGGAAAGTTTCGTGCGAACATCAACGTCAACCTCACGAGCCGTGCGCCGTACGTCAATGAACTGCTGGTTGATGGTATTCACGACGGCGCAGGCACCTATGAGCAGGGAGACATCACGCTGAAGGCGGAAAAGTCTTTTAACCTGTCGGGGGGATTCAACTACACCAGTGAGAACAAAAGGTTTTCTTCCGAAGTATATGTCTATCATAATCCCATCAGGGATTTCATTTACCAGCAACCGAAACCTGAGGAGCCCGTGCTGACGATTGTTGGTGCCTTTCCGAAGATACAATACCAGCAAACGGATGCCATGCTGCAAGGGTTCGACGTGTCGGCGAGTTATAAGCTCATTGAACCGCTCCAACTGACATCGAAATTTTCGATGCTGCGGGCGCGGAACCGCGAAACGAACGACTGGCTGATATTAATGCCCGCCGACAAATGGAGAAACACGCTTTCCTACCATTTTAAGCCGCACGGTAAATTCAGCAACAGTTATGTTTCTGCCGAAGTTACTTCTACCTATGCACCGCGCGTGCCGGCAGATTATATGGCAAAACAGGATTACAAGGCGCCTCCGGGCCCCTATACGCTTGTAAATATTGATGTGGCAACAGCGGTGAAAATGTTTGGAACAAACGTGACGATAGGCCTGGGCATAAGAAACCTGTTGGATGAAGCGTATCGCGATTATCTAAACAGTTTCCGTTATTATGCCGACGAGATGGGAAGGAACATTACGGTGAGGCTCAAGGTGCCGTTCAATAAATTTACAGACTGAACAAACCCGGAAAATGAAAAGACGTTTGAACTATATTCTTGCATTGGTTGTGTTGTTCGCTGCTGCGTCGTGTAAAAAAGAAACCCAGCCTGCGGAAGAGAACGAAAATGAACTGATCACCACCATACAATTGGATTTCACAAAAAGAGGGACCGCTGATAAGCTTATTTATGTGTGGGAAGATGCAGATGGTCCGGGGGGCGAGATTCCGGCCATCGACGAAATTGCGCTTGAGCCCAATACCGAATACGACGTGAAAGTGACGTTGTGGGATAAATCCAAAACGCCTGCAGAGGACGTGACCGAAGAGGTGAGGGCCGAATCGGAAAATCACCGGTTCTATTATGAAACTTCCGCGGGATCGGGGATTGCGATCGCGGATTTTGACAACGACATCAACGGTGTTCCGCTCGGTATTACGAGTGTGTGGACGACCACCAGCGCGGCAACTGGTACTTTTTCGTTGATACTGCGCCATTATCCGAATGGGGGAAAGGAAGCCAGCGATGCTGCCGGCAGTACTAAGTCTACCACCGATGCTGGAGCGATTTTCGATTTTGTTGTGGAATGAGCGGGTGTCCGCTCTCTGTTGCCCTTCGGGGCAAAAGTTAGAAGTTAAAACTGAAAAATGTTTCATGTTTGCCGGTCCACCCCCGGCGCTGCGCGCCACCCCCGCCAGCGGGGGATATTCTCCCGTCTCACCTTTCACCTTTCACTTTTCACCTTCAACCTTTCACCTTTCACTTTCACTTTCTCCCTCCGGTTTTCCCTGATCACATCCCAATATTCTTTTCCATAACCAACAAATATCTCTCCATTCGCGGGTATGTTTTTAGTGGCCGTGATGTAACCTTTCAAACCATCTTCCTCGTACGCTGAGTTGTTGGTAATGCCTTTCGTCCTGGAAATGCCGCGCGCGTCATTGGCATAACGGGCGAGCGCCTTTTTGTACGGCAGCGCGTCAATCACATGATAGCGCTTCACGTAATAGATGTATCCATTGTCGCCATTGCGGTGGTCGGAGTCTTTCCAACTGCTGATGCGCCCTTTGTACTCAACGATCCGCGTGCCCTTCGGTATCGCTTTCTTTGTAAACAGGCCGTTGCCTGCGCCGGGCAATGTGGATCTCTTAACAACCAGTTGCTTTTCTAATAGAGCCATTCTGTCGAATTACTGAACACTAATCTGTTTCGGGCGGCGAAGATAGGTTTAAAACCTTCATTCCGCATGGAAGCATTTTGCTACCTTGCGTTAACTTCGAAAAAAGGTGAGCAAATTACTAAACATCAATGCAGAGAAAAGCGTGCCGATCTATCTCCAGATCGTGAACTCCATTACGGATGCCATCCGCAGGGGCAATTACAAAAAGGGAGAACGGATCTATTCCATCAACGAGCTGAGCAACGAATACTTCCTGGCGCGCGACACGGTACAGAAAGCGTATAACATCCTTCACGAAAGGGGTATCATCACATCCGTGAAAGGAAAGGGCTATTATGTGAACGAAACGGATATCGACACCACGTACAGGGTGCTGCTTCTTTTCAGCAAGATCAGCAATTACAAGCGCCAGATCTACAACGCCTTCGTTGATACGCTGGGAAAAAATGCGGCGGTGGATATCAAGATCCATCACTTCAATACCGGCATCCTCAAAGAGCATATTTCTAATCACCTGAACGATTACGATTATTTCGTGATCATGCCGCACTTTTATGATAACCCGGCAGAGGCGCTCACCATCATCAAAACAATTCCGTCCGACCAACTGATCATTCTCGACAAAAATATTCCCTACACCGACCTCAATTCTGCTGCGGTGTACCAGGATTTTCAAAACGACATCGTGGATGCCCTGGAGCAGGGACTTGATCTGCTCGGCAAGTACGACAAGCTGTACCTTGCTTATCCCGACGTAGACGCCTATTCGCCTGAGATCCCGGTGGGCTTCAGGAAATTCTGCATGCAGAACAATTATAAAAACGCCATATTGCCCGAGATCAACGACGACACTGTGGTAAGTGCTCGCGAAGCTTACATTGTTATCGAAGAGAACGACCTGTGCCGCCTGATCAGGAAGGCGCGTGAGCAGAACCTGGAAATCGGGAAGGATGTGGGGATTATTTCGTACAACGACAGTCCGCTGAAAGAAATATTGCTCGATGGCATTACGGTGATGACCACCGACCATGTGAAAATGGGGCAGACCGCCGCTAAATTCATTCTCGACAACAGCAAGGAGAAAATTAAAAACCCATTCGTGCTAATCAAAAGAAAGTCTTTGTAGCACAGTGCTTCGTCATCTTCTTGTTCACCATTACATTTGCGCATGAAATATTCTCAATGGATTGGGATCGTTGCAGCAGCCGTGCTCGTTTTTTCATGTACCCTCAACTGGACATGGTATCCCGACATCCAACAATACTTCACCGGCTTTTATTCGCAAAATAACCAGTACGGAAAGCCGGGAAAGGTGTTCATCATCCTCACTGTGATTTCCGTTGTTTTTTACCTGGTTCCGAGATTGTGGGCGAAACGGTGGAACGTGTTCCTGTGCTGCATCATCGTTGCCTTCGGCATCAGGACGTTCCTTATTTTTTCGGCCTGTTACGTCGGCATTTGTCCCGAACGGCAAACGGGCATTTGGATAATGCTGATCTGTGCAGTGCTGATGCTGTTGGCCGCATTGCTGCCCGACCTTCGCATCAATGACCAAAAGAGCCGCAATACATCAGACAAATAATTTTGCGATAAGAAACGCCGCCGTTGCTGCCACGGCGCCCGTGAGCACTACCCTGACGGCGCCGGTCCACCCGCTTTTTCCATGGATCGCCGATTCAAAAAAACCGGCAACCGACAACAGCACCAGCGACACGGCCGTTGCCCATTGAAGGGAAACAGTGGTATCAGTATTCACCAAAAACGGAAAACACACGGTGCTGCCGCCGGCGAAATAGCTGAGGCCGATCACCAGCCCCGATGATGAGGGAGACGTGTCGGGTTCATATTTTCGGGCCTCCATGAAGCCGCCGATGCTCATTGTCATGGCTCCTGCAATGGAAACGGCCAGGCAGGCAATGACGATGGTGGCAGGCGTCGCCGACAACGCATATAATCCGGCAACGGCCGCGAGCGGGATAATCAGTCCGTCAATAAGACCGATGCAGATGTTTCGTAAAAGTATTTTGTCGTCCAATCCAATCAGTGTTGATTTTCAAAGCTAACAATTGATCGGCGGATGATGTCTGCCGTGTCGGTCACTTGTTCTTCATTGATAAGCAATGGCGGTGCGAACCTGATCTTGTCGCCGTGTGTGGGTTTTGCCAGCAGGCCGTTTTCCTTCATGATGAGGCAAAGGTTCCATGCGGCGTTGCTGTCTCCATGACGGATCGTGATGGCGTTGAGTAATCCTTTGCCGCGCACGTCTGCTACCAGCGCCGATGAAATCTTCTTTAGCTGCGTCCGCAGGAGGTGGCCCATGGCTATTGCATTTTCGGCCATTGATTCATCGAGCAATACTTTGAGCGCGGTAATGGAAACAGCCGCTGCAAGCGGATTGCCTCCGTACGTGGATCCGTGTTCGCCAGGTTTGATGGTGAGCATAATATCATCGTTTGCCAGCACTGCCGATACGGGCATCATTCCCCCGCTCAGGGCCTTGCCGAGGATAAGGATGTCCGGTTTTACATTTTCATGATCGCAGCAGAGGAGTGCGCCGGTTCTGCAGAGCCCGGTTTGAATTTCGTCGGCGATGAACAAAACATTCGCATCTTCACAGCACTGTTTTGCGGCTGCCAGGTAGCCGTCGTCGGGTAAAACCACACCCGCTTCACCCTGTATGGGTTCCACCAGGAAACCCGCAACATTTTTATCCGACAATGCGCGCTGCAATGCATTGAGGTCATTGTAGGGAATTTTTAGAAAGCCCGGCATGAGCGGACCAAATCCGGCGTATGCGGAGGGATCGCTGCTAAAGGAAATGACGGCGCCCGTACGGCCATGAAAATTATTTTCGCAGACGATGATTTTCGCCTGGCCGGCGGCAATGTGTTTAACGTCGTATGCCCATCGCCTGCATAATTTAATCGCCGTCTCAACAGCTTCAACGCCGGTGTTCATCGGCAGTACCTTCTGGTAGCCAAACAAACCGGTGATGTATTTTTCAAATTCGCCGAGCTGGTCGTTGTAAAAGGCGCGGGACGTTAATGTAAGCTTTGCTGCCTGCTTCGTGAATGTGTCGAGGATGCGGGGATGACAGTGGCCCTGGTTGACCGCTGAATATCCGCTGAGGAAATCATAGTATCGTTTACCATCCACGTCGTAAACGAAAACACCTTCGCCGCGGGTTAGCACAACGGGAAGCGGATGGTAGTTATGGGCGCCGTAATCTTCTTCAAGAGATAAAAAATAGGATGACCTGGATGACAGGTTGTCGACTTGTTGCATGGTATGCGGTTAAATTTAAAAAACGGGAGACGGGAGACGGCAAAAAAATAGATGTTACCCGATGGGATGATCGAGGAAGTCGAGATTCTGCGAAAGAAAATGCAATATGTGGGCGCGTGTAATGATGTCGCTGAATTTCTGCAAAGATAATTAAAATGCCGGTGAACCGGGATGCAGGTGGTAAACTTTGTATTCTCCTCCAAAATCAAGGCCGCTCACGTCTGCATTCTTATGGAATATGCCGAAGACGCAACTGCCCGTACCTGTGAGGGAAGCATATTCGGCGCCGGCGGTATACAGCGACTCTTTAATTTTTGCAAGGGCGTGGTATTCTTCAAACACGGGCGCCTCGAAATCGTTCACCAGTTCGTTCTTCCAGGATGTAACAGGCCGTTGAATAACGTCCTTGAGGGGCTTGGAATGATGAGGGGATCCGATTCGGGAAAACGCCCAGGCGGTATCAATGTGGATGCCGGGGTGCACCAAAACAAATTTGTACCGGGTGAGGTCTACCTGTACGTCTTCGAGCAGTTCGCCACGGCCCGATGCGAAGCACGGTTTGTTGACGATGAAGAAAGGGCAGTCGCTGCCGAGCCGGAGCGCGTAATTCATGAGCTGCTGCCGGCCTATTTTAAGGTCGAACAATTCATTTAAGAGCATCAGGGTAAAGGCACCGTTCGATGATCCTCCTGCGAGTCCGCCGCCGGGGGGAATGGCCTTCAGGAGGTGCATTTTGACGGGTGCAATGCCGGGGAAGTCTTTTTTGATGAGTTGCCACGCCTTTGTGCAAAGGTTTGATGATGGGTCGCCGGGGATGGGGAGCCCGGAAATGTTCAGCTCGAACTCCTGCGGAGGAATATGTTTCAGTACGGGGCAGGCGTTGATTTCCAGCGCATCTTTGAGGGAAAGCGGAAAGAATACTGTTTCGAGGTTGTGGTAGCCGTCGGTCCTTTTTTCGAGCACATGCAGGCCCAGGTTGATTTTGCAATTTGGGAAAAGGACCAAGGTATTTATCGTGATTTTTTGCGGCTGTTGATCTCGTCGCGGATGGCTATTGCCCGCAGGTAATCTTCCTGTTCCAGCACCTCGTTCAGCAGGTGGTTAAGCTCTTCGACAGATAAGGCGCGCAGGTCGTCCGAGCCCCTGGACGTTTCGGTAGTGACCGCTTCGCGGGCGATTTTCTTTTTACCTGTCGAATCTTCCATCAGGATGCCGGCGCTTTCCAATATATTATCGTAGGTATAGATGGGGCAGCCGAACCTGACCGCCAGGGCCAGCGCATCGGAGGTGCGGGAATCTATCTCTACGGTGTCGTGTTCACTTACGCAGAGCAGCTTGGAATAGAAGATGCCTTCCTGCAGGTCGCAGATGATGATCTCCTGCAGATCTATGTTGAAGGCGCTCATAAAGTTCTTCATCAGGTCGTGTGTAAGGGGCCGGCTCGGGTGCATTTTTTCCAGTGCCACGGCGATAGCCTGGGCTTCGAATCCACCGATTACGATGGGCAAACGGCGCAATCCATTCACTTCACCCAACACCACAGCATAGGAATGAGTTTGGGTTATGCTATGAGACAATGCCACTATTTCCAACTCTATTTTCTTCATATAAACATGAACCCGGGTGTTGCGATGTATTCGGGCGGTTGTCATTTAGTTAATAACTACAAACGTACAAGAATTTCCTGAAAAATTGAGGGGAGGGGACGGCGGCAGTGGGCAATGGGCAATCGGCAATAAGATTTTCAGAATTATTTAAAAAAGCTTTTCACAATTATTTATAAGTGATTGTCGTACCG
>CBIGXK010000195.1:0-7255 GCA_966193805.1 uncultured bacterium
ACGCTGGCGGGTGAACCGTGGAAAAAACTTTTTACCAGGCTTGCCATCGACCGTTTGGCATAGCGTTCGCGACTGATGGCGACCTTATACAAGTTGTTCCTGCCAAGTTGCTCGTAGGTGACATATTTCTTGTCGACTAAAATCTTAATGATCGTTCCAACAGTATTGGCGTGAGGTTTTGGAGAAGGCAGGGCGTCTATAATGTCTTTGAGAAATCCTGATTTTATCTTCCATACGGCCTCCATTATCTGTTCCTCTGCCCGGGTGAGTGATAGCATATCGTTTATTTGTTTACCTGAAGATATAACTAGTTTTTTAGGTAAACAACTATTTTTTTAGGTATGACCTATTTTGCGGATCGTTATTTTATTTTAAGCGAGCCGCGGCCGTATTTTACTTTATATTCCCGCGGAGTCATGCCGACGTGGCGCTTGAAGATTTTTCTAAAAAAGCTCATGTCATCATAGCCGCACTTCATGGCGATTTGCTCGATGCCGTCATTTTTGTTTTCAAGCATTTTCTTGGCGTTTTCCATCCTGAAGCGCTGCAGGTATTCCAATGGAGTATTGCCGGTAGCCTGCTCAAACCGGCGAATAAGATTTCGTGGACTCATGTTGCCGATACCAGCCATTTCCGCCATACTGATCGTCTTGTTGTAGTTCTTTTCCATAAATTTCTGCACCCTGCTGATCGCATCATCGGCATGGTTGGCCTGAAACTGAAAAATCGAGAAGCTCGTCTGCGGCTGCTGGTGCATATTAATCATTAGAATTTTAGAAGCAGTAATGGCCACCTCGTGCCCGCAGAATTTTTCGATCAGGTATATCATGAAGGTGGTAAAGCTAAAAGCCCCTCCGCAGGAATAAATCTTTCCCTGGTCAACAATGATTTTGTCATCCTCCAAAATTACCTGCGGATATTTCTTTCGGAACAAATCGGCAAACATCCAGTTAGTAGTAGCTTTTCTGCCGTTTAAAAGTCCGGTAGCAGCCAATAGAAAACTGCCGACGCAAATGCTTGCCAACTCAGTGTCTTTTTTATATTGCTGTTTCAGCCAGCCAATGATCTTCGCCTCTTTTTGCACCACTTCTTCAATCTTATTCGAAAACATGGCGGGAACAATTATCAGGTTGTAAGTATCGCTCTTTGTTATTGGCTGCTGCTCCTTTTCGCCGAAAGGCGTTTTCCAAAAAAGACCTTTCTTTTCAGTGATGAACTCAATTTTAAAATCAGCATTCAGTTCGTTGCCTGTTACGATAGGATAAGTGCGCACCAAAGCTGCAAAAATATCTGCCGGACCCGTCACGCTTGTGGGCACGGCATAATTATAATTTAAAATACCAATCCGCATAAAGCATCTTTATTTTGAAAGCCATAAGTTGTATCGCAAACAAAATTAGGCCATTTGGCATTATCGACCCTATTATTGTCACTTTGGACATGGCCGGGTAAAAGAGGATGATGGTATTTTTGTGCTGTAAAATTGATTGCGGTATCCAAACCGCTTAACCATAAAAATCAAGCAATGACAAACATACCAAGCGCGAAAGCGATGACAACACAGCAAGTGGCTGCCCGATTTAATGAACTGGCCATGGAGGAAAAATGGTTTGACATCCAGGACGAACTTTTTGCAGACAATGTGAGAAGTGTTGACCCGGCGGGATCGCCCTATTTTGGTTACGCCGAGGGTAAAGCATCCGTACGTAAAAAAGGAGAGAATTTTACAAGCCGCATCACCGATGTTCACAGGCTCTTTACCACGCAGCCGGTGGTAGCAGGTAATCATTTTGCCGTGGGAAGAGAAGTGGATGTTACCGTGGAAGGTCATGGCAGAATCCAGATAAACGAAATCATGCTTTATGAAGTGAAAGATGGTGAAATTGTTTTGGAGCAATTCATTTATTAAGAACGGCGCTTACGTTACCATGCGCCATATAATTTTTTGATCACCTCGAGTTTCCGGTCGTCTTCGGCGATGGCGCTGCTGGTAAACATCATCACGCCTGTCGAGGATCCGGAAATCGCATAGCGCATCACCTGCTCAAACGCTTCCGGCGAAACGATACCCGGGTCGTTATAAGCCTGCACGATGGGCCATATCTTTACGGTAGCATCGTTGATCTTTTCAGAAAACCAATTGATGTTGTCACGCACCCAGCGAGCGTCTCTGCCCATTCTTTTATGGTAGACCATTGGCGAGAACACATCAACATGGGGTTTCAGCATGGCGTAGTCCAAAGCGAGAATGCGAATGCGCGCAGAGTCATATTCATCATCGTTCCACGGGCAATGGTATATTCCCAACTGTGCGCCCGGTTTATGTTGCTGGAGGGTAGTACTGCACTTTTTTACCCAGTCGGCAATGACCGAGCATCGCCATTGGCGCCATGCGTCCTCGTGATTCGCAAGAATGTAGGATGCCTGCTCTGCGGTGCTCACCTCCGGAATATCCAGGCCGGCAGCGGCTTGAAACGCTGTCACGCAACTTGCATTAAAGCAGGTTTCGGGAAGGATCGGTTCCGGGTCTTCAAATTGTGCATGCCAATGCAGGTAGTCGAGCCACACGCCATCGACATCATATGTGGTCACCAGCGTCTTTAGTTGATCGAGCCGGTATTGCAGAAAGTTGGGATCAGTAGGACAAACACCCATGAACCAGGTGGCTTTTTCCACTTTATTGCCACGCTTATCTATTGCCCATGCTTCGGGATGCTGCTGCACATAATCCTCACCATTCAACGCAGCAAATTCCGCATATACTTTTTGACCTTCCTTGCGCGCGCGTGCCATGAATGTATCGTCAATGGATTGGTGATGAAGGAACACGGCATTGATGCCGAGTTCGTTCAGGCGATAGCCTTTTTCCCACAATTTTTGAGGATGGCCATAGATGCCTTTTGTTTCCATGTGATTTCGCTGGCAGAAGGAAGGATGGCCCATTATTACCAGCAAGAGAAGCTGTAATAGGTGTATCGTGATTCTCATGAACTGAAATTTGGCATAAATAATTCAGGAAATTTACAAAGACTATCATTCACATCTATTTTTGATGATGAATTGGTAAAACCTATCAGCATAACTTACTGCCATGACTTCACTTCAAAGCAAAATGTTCAACGAACTGCACAGCAAAACGATATTTAACAACGTGCAATCCTATGCCTTCGAATACCTCGACATCGCAGCCGAAAGAAATGTGTACCCTCACGAAGAAGCCATCCGCAACATGAACGTATTTGAAGAAGACATGCCCGCGAAATCAGCCGATGCAGTTGAGGTATTGGAACAATTGAACCGCAATGCCGGTCCGGCAACGGTTGCGCAGATATACGGCCGGTATTTCGGTTTTGTTGACGGCGGCGCTTTGCCGGTGTCAATGGCCGCAAAACAATTATCTACTTACTGGGATCAGAACACCGCCATGTATGTACAAAGTCCCGCGGCAGCCATACTAGAAAACGTAGTGGAAAGATGGCTGCGCTCGATTTTCAACCTACCGCCAACTACCGCCGCAGGATTTGTGAGCGGCACATCATCTGCAAATCTTTGCGCACTCGCCGCAGCGCGCTACCGGTTACTCATGCAACAAAACTGGAACGTTAATGAAAATGGATTGACAAATGCGCCATCCATTACCATCGTTGCGGGCCGCGAGGCACATTCAAGCGCGTTAAAGGCCATTACGTTGTTGGGCTTCGGGAAAAAGAACGTTCAATTTGTGGACACCGATAGCCAGGGCAGGATTTTGCCGGAAACGCTGCCACCACTCGACAACAAGACATTGCTCATACTGCAGGCGGGCAATGTGAACAGCGGTTCGTTCGATCATTTTGCTGACATCTGCAAAAAAGCAAAACAGGCAGGCGCATGGGTGCATATAGACGGTGCATTTGGATTATGGGTAGCTGCGTCCAAAAAGCTGAAGCATCTGACAAATGGAATTGAACTGGCCGACTCATGGGCGGCAGACGGACACAAAACTCTTAACACGCCTTACGATTCGGGGATGGTATTGTGTGCCGATAGAGAAGCGTTAACGGCTGCCTTACACGCGAGCGGCGACTATTTTGTGGTCGGCAAAGAGCGCGACGGTATGTTTTACACCCCTGAGATGTCGCGGAGAGCACGCATATTCGAAATATGGGCGGCATTAAAATACCTGGGCCGGGAGGGACTCGACGAAATGATAACGACGATGCATGATCGCGCGGTTCAGTTTGCTGAGGAAATAAGAAAAATTCCTGGCTTCAATGTGCTGAATGATGTTGTGTTTAACCAGGTGGTGGTTTGCTGCGAGAGCGACGAACAAACCGCAATCGTGTTGCGAAAGATCCAGGAGCAGCGCGAGTGTTGGGTAGGAGGTTCTGTGTGGCAGGGAAAGAAGGTGATCAGGGTCAGCGTTTGTTCGTGGGCAACGACGGAAGAAGATATATCACGATCTGTTAAGTCGTTTGAACAGGCGCTGATGTGACAGCATCAAACCATCAACCGATATATACCGATTTGATATTAACGAATTCATGTATGCCAAAGAGTCCCAGCTCCCGTCCGTACCCCGATTGATTGATGCCGCCAAAGGGCAGCCTCGGATCGGATTTTACAAACGAGTTTACAAAGCATGCACCGGCCTGCAGGTCGTTGCGTGCTATGCTCTCACCAAGTTCCGCATCTTTTGTAAACACGGCGGCGCCAAGACCAAATGAAGTGTCATTGGCTATTTGAATGGCTTCGCGCGCATCTTTTGCGGATAGCATGGAAGCCACCGGTCCAAACAATTCTTCACTGTACGCCGACATTCCCTTTTTTACGTTCGCCAGTATGGTAGGTGTGTAGAAGGCGTGTTTGCCGGGTTTGTCCGGTATCGTGCCGCCGAGTAAACATTGCGCTCCGGCATCAATATTTTGCTTTACCTGTGCGTGCAGTTCGTCGCGAAGATCAACGCGCGCCATGGGTCCGAGATTCGTCTTTTCATCGAGCGGATCGCCGGTGATGCGTGAAGCCATTTTTGTACGGAACAAATCAATAAAATCCTTTTCAATTTTTTTTACGGCGATGAACCGCTTGGCGGCGATACAGCTTTGACCATTATTGATCAGCCTGCTTGTGGCACAAATTTCGGCGGCGTGCTCCAGGTCGGCATCTTCAAGGATAATATAAGGGTCGCTGCCGCCCAGTTCGAGAACAGTTTTTTTGAGATGTTGACCGGCCTGCGCAGCAACCTTCGAGCCGGCGGTGGTGCTGCCTGTTAAGCTTACGGCCTTAACGAGCGGATGAGCGATGATACTTTCGACGGCACCGCTGCCCACTAGTAAGGTTTGAAAAACACCGGTGGCGAAACCAGCTTGTTTCATAACGTCTTCTATCGCCAATGCACAACCGGGAACATTGGAGGCATGTTTCAAAACCCCGCAATTGCCCGCCATTAACGTTGGCGCAAGAAACCTGAACACCTGCCAGAAGGGAAAATTCCACGGCATTACGGCCAGTACAACACCCAATGGCTGAAACGTGACAAAGCTCTTGCTCGCATCGGTTTCTATCAACTGGTCTTTTAAAAACGACTCGCCATTCTCGGCATAGTAGTCGCAAACGAAAGCGCACTTCTCGATTTCCTGCACACCATCTTTCAATGGTTTCCCCATTTCAGCCGTCATAATGCCTGCCAGCGCTGATTTGCGTTCGCGCAGCACAGCGGCAGTTTTCAGCATCAGGTCTTTTCTTTGGCCGAATGAACTGTTGCGCCACTCGAGCCATACGGAATGGGCCCTTTCTAATTTGGCGCCAACTTCTTTCTCAGATTCTTCCTTGTATGTTTTAATTAACTGCCCATTTACCGGATTAACAGACTGAATGTTCATTGCAAAAAAATAAAGATGATCAATGCGAGGGGCTAATACAAAGTAAGGCAATTTGTATTATACGGACACTTCCTTCAGCTTGGTCTCTTCCAAATCTATCAATGACAAATATTTTCGGATGAGGTCCTCGTCAAGTCCGTCTTTACGGTTAAGACCGGCCAGCGCCTTTCGTTGTTCATTGAGTAAGGCGGCATAAATTTCCTGGTATTTTTCCAGCAGTGCCCTGCCCGATGAATTGAACACTTCGAAGTCCTGCTCAAAGGTTTTGAGATCGTTTTTCAATTTCGCAGAAAGGATACGCAGGTGTTCATTTGTTTCGTGTTCGTTACCAGGTGACTGCTCGAGAAAATTAAGCGACGCTTCTGCAATGGCCTTGCGGATGGTTATCTCCTGCTGTTGTTGATGGGCCTCTGCATCTGGATCCTGGATCTTCAATTTCCTGATGAGCCATGGAAGCGTTAAACCCTGGAAGACCAGCGTCACCAAAATTACCACGAAGGTGATGATGAGAATTAAATTCCTGTAGGGAAACGGTTGCCCCTGGGCGATGAGTGCAGGTATTGATAATGCGGCAGCAAGCGACACCACGCCGCGCATGCCCGACCAGCCAAACACAATAGGGATCTTCCATCCCGGCCGTCTGTCGGCTACTGTTATGAAACGCCCCGCAAAGCGGGTAAAGGCGGCTGCGCCCAACGTGCATGCGATGCGGGTAACAATGAGCACTGCCGATATCACCGCGCCATACCAAATTGCCTGCCCGAGCGTAACTTCTTCTACCTCCCTCGTGATGTAGGGTAATTCGAGCCCGATGAGCATGAACACAAGGCCGTTCATCATAAATCCTATTGTTGACCACACGTTCGATCCCTGCACCCTGCCCTGGAACGACAGGATGGTTTGACGCTTGTTGGAAAGGAAGAGTCCGCCGGCAACTACTGCAAGCACACCGGAGAAATGAAATCGTTCGGCGAAGTAGTACATGCAATAGGGAGCGAGGAAACTAAGAATGATCTCGATGCTCGGTGTGGTTGGCAGCCATTTGTAGATCGCATAAAAAATAAATCCTATTGCCAGGCCAATTGCCGTACCCATCGCGATCACGAGAAAGAAGCTGCCCAACGCGTGCGAGAATTCAAATTGACCCGTCACTACCGCTATCAGCGCGAAACGAAATACGATCAGCGCCGACGCGTCATTCAAAAGGCTTTCGCCCTCGGCAATGCTTACCATCATTTTGGGTGCGTTCACCTGGCGCATGATCGTCGAGGCCGATATTGCGTCCGGCGGGGATACGATGCCGCCAAGAAGAAAACCGAGTGCGAGCGTAAATCCAGGAATCAGCGCCTGCGACGCTAAGGCCTCCACGCATGAGGTCAGGATCACTATGGGAA
>CBIGXK010000196.1:0-7232 GCA_966193805.1 uncultured bacterium
GCAGTCAGCGCGCAATAAATGGCGTAGGTGGCGCCGGGCGTAATGGTGATTTCGTTCCTGTTAACGGGATTGCGGTAGAGCGCGGCGATTTTCTCGGCAAGGATCTCTCTAAGCGGGGTGTAACCGGGCATCGGTGCATACTGATTATAGCCATCCGTCATCGCTTTGTTCACGAGCGAAATCAATTGTTCACTCATGTGAAAATCCGGATATCCCTGTCCGAGGTTAACTGCGCCGTATTCGTTTGCCAGCGCACTCATCACGGTGAATATCGTGGTGCCTGTACCGGGCAGTTTGCTCGCGATGTCCATCAATTATTTCGTTTCGATATTTTGTGGCAAAATCAGCGGCTCGCGGTTCATTCTTAAATAAACCTGCGCAAGCGCGATCACATCTTTTTCGCAGTAGCGGGCTATCCGATCAAGATTTCTATCTGTCCAGTAAACTGTTCCCACCATGCTGCCGTCCATGTCGTCCTTTGAAGTGGGAACATTCAACACGTGTGCGAGGAGGTTGAGCGATGTAAAGTTTTTATACTCGCCGAACCGCCACATGTCCATGGTATCGAGGTGGTTCACCTCCCATGGTTTTTTACCGCTCAGGCTAAGCAATTCAGGTATGCATTCGTCGTTGATCACCATCCGCCGGCACAGGTAAGGAAAATCGAATTCCTTGCCGTTGTGCGCGCACAGGTATTTTGGCGTTCCGGGGGACCATCTCCCTAACATTTCACAAAACTCGCCGAGAAGTTTTTTCTCATCCTCGCCATAAAAAGATTTTAGCGCGAGCGATTTATTTTCTCCGCTGCCCTGGATGATGCCGCAACTGATGCAAACGATCTTTCCAAATTCTGAAAATATTGCGGCGCGTTCGTAGATGCTGTCTACCGTATGCTCTTCGCGGCTATTTCGCAGCAGGCCCTCGGCCTTGCGGCTCCAGAGCTGTTTCCAAGTGTCGGGAAGATGTTCGTATGCCTGGTACTGCGAAACGGTTTCGATATCAAGAAACAATATGTTGTTAATGGGAATCATATGAACCTGTCGCCTTTTTGCCGTTTAACGTCGCCGACGTACTCCTTTATTTCCTGTTCTTTTTCTTTTCTGCAAACGAGGAGCACATCGCCGGTGTCCACTACAATAAAATTATCGAGTCCCTGCAGCACAACGAGTTTGTTGTGCGGCGTATGTACGATGCAGTTGCCGGTATCCACCAGCATTACATTTTCGCCCGTAACAGCGTTTGCCTTCGGATCTTTCTCCAGGTTTTCGTAGGCGCTGTTCCATGTACCGAGGTCGCTCCATCCAAAGGACGATGGAATGACGTACACATTATCGGCTTTCTCCATAATGCCGAAGTCGATAGAGATGCTGGTGGAGAAGGGATAAATTTCGAGGAGTGCATTGTCTTCTTCGGGTGTGTTGAACTTCTCTTTTTGCGAATTGAAAAGGTCGTACACTTCAGGCAGGTATTTTTCGAAGGCGACGATAATATTTTTTACCTGCCACACGAAGATACCTGCGTTCCATAAAAATTCGCCGCTCGAAACGAAGGTCTTTGCCAGCTCCAGGTTCGGTTTTTCGGTGAATGTTTTCACCTTGTACACATTGTCGGAAACTGAAGGCTGCTCATACTGGATGTACCCGTAGCCCGTGTTAGGGTGCGTGGGGTTGATGCCGAGTGTGATGAAGGCGTTGTGTTTTTTTACGAACGACAATGCCTCGAGGCACACTTTCGTGAACGCGATGTTATCGGATATGAGGTGATCTGCAGGCGCCACGATCAATGAGGCCTGCGAGTCGAGCTGGTTAAGCTTGAAAGAAATATAGGCAATGCAGGGCGCCGTGTTTTTTCTTGACGGTTCGGCAAGAATATTCTGTGCAGGCAGTTGCGGAAGCTGGTCCTTAACGATATTCACGTATTCGCCAGATGTGACGACGTAGATGTTCTCGACGGGAATAAAGGAGGCAAACCTGTCGAATGTTGTCTGGATCAGTGTTTTCCCAATATTGAGTATGTCGAGAAACTGTTTCGGAAAGTTGGTACGGCTCATCGGCCAGAACCTGGTGCCGATGCCACCCGCCATGATAACTACGTAGTGGTGTTTGTTCATGTTCATTGTTATGTGAGTTCCTAGATGAGGCCCTCCCTCACCAGGTCGTGCAGGTGAATAATTCCCAGGTAAACGCCACCTGATGTTACGATCAATTGGGTAATGTCATTTTTCCTCATGTTGTCAAGGGCGTCCACTGCAAGGGCGTCGGGCGAAATCGTTTTTGGATTCGTGCTCATGATATCTTTCGCGCTCACTTTGTCGAGCGGCCCGTTCTTTTCGAGCATTCGTCGCAGGTCGCCATCGGTTACCACGCCCAGCAGGCGATCGTTATTGTCGACAACTGCGGTGGCCCCAAGTCTCTTTTTCGAGATTTCTACAATGACATTCCTCAGCGTTTCATGGGGGTTAACTGATGGTTTTTCATTTTGGATATAGAGGTCGCCAACGCGCAGGTATAATTTCTTGCCAAGCATGCCGCCAGGGTGGAATTTAGCGAAATCTTCGCTCCCAAAGCCTTTCATCTCCATTAAAACAACGGCCAGTGCATCGCCCATCACCAGTTGGGCAGTGGTGCTGCTGGTGGGTGCCAGGTTATTGGGACATGCTTCCTGGTTTACCGTGGTATTTAAAACGATGTTGGATTGTTTGGCGAGAAACGATTTGAGGTTACCCACCATGCCGATCAGCGTGTTGCCGAAGTTCCTGATGAGCGGCACAAGCACTTTTATTTCAGGCGATTCGCCGCTTTTGCTGATGATCAGCACGGTGTCGTTTTGCTGTATCATGCCCAGGTCGCCATGAATCGCGTCCGCGGCATGCAGAAATATCGAGGGTGTGCCGGTAGAATTAAATGTTGCGACTATTTTTTGAGCGATGATGGCGCTTTTGCCGATGCCGCTCACTACCAGCCGCCCGCTGCAGGCTGCAATGGTTTTTGCGGCGCGTTCAAAGTCGTCGTTCACCATCTGCTGAAGTCCCTGAATAGCAGCGGCTTCGAGTTGTATGGTACGCAGGCCCACCGATTTAATATCTGTAACGATAACTGGCTCCATTTCGATGGCGCAAACTTACAGGAAATGCCTCACCGGGCAATAGGTTTGGAGGGCTTAAACAGGAATGTGCCGAAGGGGTTTTAACAAGATAGAAAATGCAAGAATCTTAAAAATGGCTTAAATTCGCCGACTTTCCCTCATTAAATAGCTACCTCAATTTAATGACGAAGGAAATTATGAGAAATGGCCACAATTAAAAAAACGTCCGGGTCACAAAAGACCATTAAAAAAGTAACCGTCACCCAAAAGTCCGAAAAATCTTCACATAACGTTGTTTCATCGGCAGCGCTGGTCAAAGCTTTGCGGGAAAATTTTGGTTTCGATTCATTCAAAGGGAACCAGGAAGCGATCATTCAAAGTCTGCTTTCAGGCAAGGATACATTTGTCATCAAACCTACTGGTGGTGGCAAGAGTCTTTGTTACCAGTTGCCCGCCATTATTAGTGAAGGGATCGCCATCATTGTGAGTCCGCTGATAGCGCTGATGAAAAACCAGGTTGACCTGGTACGCGGCTATAGCAGTGATGATGATGTTGCGCATTTTCTGAACTCGACGCTTACGAAGAAACAGATTAACGTGGTAAAGGACGACCTTACCTCGGGCAGAACGAAAATGCTGTACGTTGCACCCGAAACGTTGACGAAGCAGGAGAACCTTGATTTTTTCAAGGACATAAAGATCTCTTTTTTCGCGGTTGACGAGGCGCATTGTATTTCTGAGTGGGGGCACGACTTCCGCCCGGAGTACAGGAGGTTAAGGGAGATGATGGAGCAGATAAACGAATCCGCGCCCATGATCGCGCTTACCGCCACTGCCACTCCCAAGGTGCAGAGTGATATCATCAAAAATCTCGGTCTCCGCGACCCGCTGGTATACATCTCTTCTTTCAACCGTCCGAACCTGTACTACGAAATTCAGCCGAAGATCAAGAAGGAGCAGACGCTCAAAAGCATTGTGCGGTTCATCAGCAACAACAAGGGTAAGTCGGGAATTATTTATACCACCAACAGGAAGACGACGGAAGAATTAGCGGCGTTGCTGCAGCAGAACAACATCAAGGCGGTGGCTTATCATGCGGGCATCGACGGCAAGCTGCGGGCCGAAAGGCAGGATGCGTTCATGAACGAAGATGTTCATGTGATCGTGGCAACAATTGCTTTTGGCATGGGCATCGACAAGCCGGATATCAGGTTTGTGATCCACTACAATATTCCGAAAAGCATTGAAAATTATTACCAGGAAACGGGCCGGGCCGGCCGCGATGGCCTCGAGGGAAAATGTATTCTGTACTATTCTCACAAAGATGTGTCGAAGCTCGAGCACCTTATGCGCGACAAGCCATTGAGCGAGCGCGAAGTGGGTGCGCAGTTGATTGGTGAAACGGTGGCATACGCCGAGAGTGGTGTTTGCCGGAGAAAGACGCTCATCAGTTATTTTGGTGAAGACTTCCCCGACGAGAACTGCGGCAATTGCGACAACTGCCTGCATCCGAACGAAAAGGTTGAGGCGAAAGATAATGTGGTGAAGGTATTGAAGGTGTTGAAGGCGCTGGATGAAAGGTTTGCGACCGATTACACGGTAAATATATTGACAGGAAGGCTGACGCCGAACATCAACATGTTCAGGCACAACGGCATTCCCGAATTTGGCATGGGTAAGGACCAACCTGCGCATTACTGGAACTCGCTCATCAGGCAGATGCTGTTGCAGGATTTGCTGAACAAGGAAATTGAAGATTACGGCATATTGAAGATTGGTAAAAAGGGTCACGACTTTTTGAAGAAGCCTAAGTCGTTCATGATGGTGCTGAACAATTTGTTTGAAGACGCGAATGCGGATGACGACGAAGAGGGCGGCGACCACGCACCCATTGCTTCGGCCGATGACCGGTTGTTTGAGATGTTGAAGGAGCTGCGGCAGAAGGAGTCTAAGCGGAGGGGATTACCGCCTTTCGTGATCTTTTTGGAGACGTCGCTGCAGGATATGGCAACAATGTACCCCACTACGATCGAGGAATTGGAGAAGTGCCAGGGTGTGAGCAAGGGCAAGGCCGCGCGTTACGGAAAGCCTTTTGTGGAGATGGTGAAGGCGTATGTGGAGGAGAACAACATTGAGCGCCCCGATGATTTTGTGATGAAGACGGTGGCGAACAAGAGTGTGAACAAGGTATATATCATACAGCAGGTAGATAAGAAGATCCCGTTGGAGACGATTGCGAGGAACAAGGATTTGCGGCTGGACAGTTTACTGGAGGATATGGAGACCATCGCTGCCAGCGGCACGCGGTTGAATTTGGATTACGCCATTGATGAGATGCTGGACGAGTACGAGCAGGAGGATATTTTGGAATATTTCAAAGGCTGTGAGACGTCGAGTTTGCAGGTAGCGCAGGATGAGTTGGCGGAGGGGAACTTTACGTGGGAGCAGTTGAAGATTATGAGGATTAAGTTTTTGAGTGTGTATGGGAATTAGGGAGGCAAAGGTGAAACGGGAAACGGGATATATCCCCCTGCGGGCGGGGGTGGCGCGAAGCGCCGGGGGTGGACCCGGACCGGCAAACAAGAAAATATTTCCATTAGCCTTGCCTTATAAAAAGTTCCGCGAAACCTCGAATTTCCGTGAGGAACCCCTTATTTTTGCGATTCGCTAAAAAAGCGATCCGGTGCGGTAGCTCAGTCGGTAGAGCAAAGGACTGAAAATCCTTGTGTCGGCGGTTCGATCCCGCCCCACACCACAGAAAATGAAGCGATTATGACATATTCATGGTCGCTTTTTTTATAGAAGTCATTGGAAATTAGCCGCGACCTTCGCTTGCCCGTAAACCAGAGTGGCAATCGCGTTTTCTATGACAATATCAAGCTAACCATCATACAAAATGGAAGCTATGATGAATTTGCCGCCAAACTTTCAACTGAATATGACGATGATTGCGGCGTGACTTTCGGCAAAGTGACGAAGCTATCGGTGTAAATTTAACCTTGTTGTTTCTTCCGGCGTGATTAACCCGCGTAATAAGAGTTTGACAATTGTTCCTATTAAATAAAAGTCAACGTCTTCACGCTGCTGACTCGGTGCTTCTGTCCCGAACGGGCTCCTGGAGTTCTGTTGAATGAGAAACAACCGTTCGAAATTCAGGAACTACTTCCAGGGACTCTCGCTCATCGATGGGTGTATGCGCGGGTTCGTCGGGGCTGGGCTGGTCGAGGAAAGACCAAAACTTTTCCCAGAACTGCTGCCGCCTGGCTTTCCGTGCGCGCCGCGCCGCAACTTTGTCCTGGTTGGTAACTTGTTTGTATCCCAGTACGTGTCTTTTAAAACTCCACCAGGGTACGATTACAATGACCTCGCTCCAGAGAGCGATGACTCGCATCCAGCGAAATAAATACCAAGCTTTCATTGGGGGAAAGGGGTGTTTAGGGTTGAACTACCAATATAATAACTGTTTTCAGAGATTCAAAGTTTAGAGATCAGTTATTTTTATCGTTGATGTGATGGTCCACCCCCGGCGCTTCGCGCCACCCCCGCCAGCGGGGGATACATTCTACCGTGAAGCCTGAGCGCCATTCCCCGCCAGCGGGGGATACATTCTACCGCCGAGGCCTGAGCGCCACCCCCGCCAGCGGGGGATACATTCTACCGCCGAGGCCTGAGTGCCATTCCTGCCAGCGGGGGATACATTCTACCGCCGAGGCCTGAGCGCCATCCCCGCCAGCGGGGGATACATTCTACCGCCGAGGCCTGGGCGCCATCCCATCCGGGAGAAACCTTGCAACAATCACCGCAACCCACTCGAAGAACTGCGTTGCCTCCCGCCGTCAAGCGTGTTGAGTTGAGCCAATACCTGCTTATATTCCTGGTAAATTTTTTTTACTTCGCCAAACTCCTTTCCGTTCGTTATAAATCGCTCCATTTGGCTTCTGAGCTGCTCGGCCTTCGCAGTAAGATTTTCCCGCGAATAGCCCGTTGAATATGCCATGCACATTACATTTAAAAAGTGATAAACTGCTTATTGTCGGTGCATGGAAAGCATTCAAAAAGTACATCCTAAATTCGGTACTGTTGATTCGGAGGCTCAAATCATGTAAAGGCGATAAGTTGACAGAAGATAATCCTATTTTGGGAAACTG
>CBIGXK010000197.1:0-7140 GCA_966193805.1 uncultured bacterium
CTATTATCGTTTCGAACAGGCTGCCGGTTAAACTCATAGAAAGCAATGGTGACTTTTCTCTTACATCCAGCGAAGGTGGGCTCGCCACCGGTCTGGGCTCGATATATCAACAGGACGACAACATTTGGGTAGGATGGCCGGGTATGGAGATTACGGACACGAATATGCAGGCGAGGATCACACAGGATCTTGAGTCGCAGAATTTGAAACCGGTTTTTTTGACGCAGGAAGAAATTTCATTGTATTACGAAGGCTTTTCGAACGAGATATTGTGGCCGGTATTTCACTACATGCCCACGTACGCCCGTTATCAACAATCATATTGGGACAGTTACCTGGCGGTAAATAAAAAATTCAGGGATACCGTTCTTGAAATCGCGGAACCCGACGATCTGATCTGGATACACGACTACCAGCTTTTACTTTTGCCGGGTCTTATACGTGCCGTACTTCCGGACATTACCATCGGCTTCTTCAATCACATCCCTTTTCCGTCATACGAGCTGTTTAGACTGATACCATGGCGGACCGAATTGCTTGAAGGTTTGCTGGGCGCCGACCTGATAGGATTTCACACTTTCGACGATGCCAGGCATCTTGTTCAATCCACAAGAAGGGTGATGCCTGCCGTTATCGCATCATCGAACGAGATCAGTTACAACAACCGCAGCGTAATTGTGGACAGCTTTCCGATGGGAATTGACAGCCGGAAATTTCACGACCTGGTAGATACGGAGACGGTGCAGGAGCAATTGCAAATGCTCGACAAGACGTTCACTAATATCAAGTTGATACTTTCTATAGACAGGCTCGATTACAGCAAGGGCATTTTGCAGCGCCTGCAGGCGTTTGAACTGTTCATGCAAAAACATCCCGAACAGGTCGGGAACATCGTGCTGTACATGATTGTCGTGCCTTCGCGCGATACGGTGCAGCAATACAGCAACCTGCGCGATGAGATTGACAAGTTCGTTGGCAGTATCAACGCGCGTTACCGCACGATGGATTGGCAACCGGTATTTTACTTTTATCGTGCCTTTCCTGTTGAAGAGCTGTCGGCGCTCTATGCCAAAGCCGACATCTGTCTCGTAACGCCAATGCGTGATGGAATGAATCTTGTGTGTAAAGAATACGTAGCCAGCCGTCACCATGATGATGGCGTGCTGATCCTTAGCGAAATGGCGGGAGCGTCGAAAGAACTTGTTGACGCCCTCATCGTGAATCCTAATAACATCGTTGCTATTTCCGATTCAATAAGCGAGGCGCTGTCCATGCCGGCAGAGGAGGTAGGCAGGAGGATGAGAAGCATGAAAGACATCGTGATGAAATTTAATATTTCGCATTGGGTTAAATTATTTATGAACAGGTTAAATGAAGTGAAACAAATGCAGCAATCGATGTACGCCAAACGCTTGAACCATGCAACAAGGCAGAATATAAAAAAATTCTATTCATATACTTCCCGTCGCCTCATCTTCCTCGATTACGACGGAACACTGGTTGGGTTTGCGGCAAACATTGAAATGGCTGCGCCGGATGCAGAATTATTCGAGTTGCTCACTAACCTCTCGGCGGATCCTGCCAACAGGGTGGTAATCGTGAGCGGCAGAAACCCGCAGTTCCTGGAAAAATGGCTCGGTAGGCTCAATGTTGATATTATCTCCGAACACGGTGCGTGGTCGAAACCGCGAAACGGAACATGGCAAAGCGTACCCGGACTCAATTCATTGTGGAAGAAAGACATTTATCCCGTTCTTGAAACATTTACCGACAGAACGCCCGGCGCATTCATCGAAGAAAAAGATTTCTCGCTCGTGTGGCACTATCGCAAAGTGGAAGACAGTCTTGGTGAACTGAGGACGGGAGAGCTGGTCAATACACTCAGGTATCTTGTCGAAGATAAGGGCCTGCAGTTATTACCCGGCAACAAGGTCGTGGAAATTAAGAACATCGAAATCAACAAAGGCAAAGCGGTGTTCAACCTGATGCAGGAAGGCGAATATGATTTTATCATGGCGCTGGGCGACGACCACACCGATGAAGACATTTTCAAGGCATTGCCGCAAACCGCTATTACCATCAAGGTGGGCAGCTCCGTTTCCGCGGCGCGGTTTTATACGGGTGATTACCGCGATGTTCGCGGGTTCCTGAAAGACATGATGGCGAACAGGGATATCGTCAGCAGTGAGAGTAACTGACGTTTTGTTCAACGGCCTGGTCGAGGAAATTCGGAATAACGTGCGAGTAGGTCCAGCCGATTGTCGCGGGATCACTCAGCAGATGGATCATCGACTGCCATTTATCGAGGCCGTGATTTTCAATGACCATTTCTTTTTTATCGTTGCGGTGAAGGTAAGAGGTCATTCCCCCGGGTTCCACTTCGGGATGGAACTGCGTGCCGAGCATATAATCGTTAAAGCGCAGCGCCATCACTGCGCGTTCCAGCGGCACATGGGGACGTTCCTTTTCGATGGCAAGTATGCAGGCACCGATCGCTTCGAGTTTTTCGTAGTTCGGTTCAATTACCTGGTAGTCCCGGTTTTCAACAGCATAAAACGGATCGGGCAGTCCATTGAAAATGGGCTCGTCTTTGCCTTTTTCAATGATGTGCACCGGGAACACACCGAAGGCGGTTGACTTCCTTTTTGCCACATTGGCCACATCGAAATACCTGCACGCGAGTTGGAAGGAATGGCAAATAAAAAGAACGTGTTTTTTTCTTTGGTCCTTATTTGCCGGACTGTCGTTGTATTGCTCAATTTCATGGATCCAGTTAAAATACTGCATTTCCCATTCCGCACCTTCGCTGTCGATGGGAGAACCCGGTCCGCCTGTCGAGATGTAGATGTCGTAACCGGCGCCCGGTAACTGGCTTTTCAGGCGCACGTCGAATTCATCGTATTTTAGTTGGAGATCATGCTCCCGGCAGTAGTCGTGTACAATTTGCCTGATGCATCTCATTCCCTGGTTCGGTTCGCCCTCGTAGAGATCGAGTACGGCTATTTTTACCTGTTTTCTATCTGGCAGCATGCATACAAAAGTACAAAAATGGAAAGAAAAACGCGATGAGCCTGCGGTGCGGTCGTTTACACGTCAAAGAATCAGGAAGGAAACCAGGTCTTCGAGATATTGCCGATCGGTGTCATCAAAGTGATTGTAGAGCTCGCTGTCAACGTCGAGCACCGCCACCACATCACCATCGCGGATCACCGGAACAACGATTTCTGACAGCGACAGGCTGCTGCAGGCAATGTGCCCCGGAAATGCGTTAACGTCGGGAACAATGATCGTCGTCCTATCTTTCCAACTGGCGCCGCACACTCCTTTTCCTTTTGCAATGCGCGTGCACGCGAGGGGGCCCTGGTACGGCCCAACTACAAGTTCATTATTTTTTACGAGGTAAAAGCCCACCCACAGCCATCCGAATTGCTGCTTAAGGCAAGCGCAAACATTCGCGAGGTTTGCATAAAGATCTGTTTCACCTTCCACAACTGCTTTTATCTGCGGTAAAAGTGATTCGTACCGGCTCTTTTTGGATCCTTCGACGAGGGTAAGCTCTTCAGACATACCTGCAATTTAAATGTCATTCAAAAACGATCCGTGGATGTAATCCATCACGCTCACAAGGCTATTGGTTTCTTCATACACTTTCTGCTGCCTGTCGGCGCCGGTTCCGTTATCCATCATGGTGGCTACGTAGTTGAGAGCATGGCGGCTGCCAAGGCTGTCCACCACATCATCCACGAAATCGAGCAGTTCCTGCAACAGGATGCGTGTGCTCACTTCCTGTTCCTTTCCGAAGTCGATCAGCATGCCGTCAATGCCATACCGGCTCGCTCTCCATTTATTTTCGTTGATCAGCGCGCGGCTGTATTGTATGAAATTGAGGTTTTGGGAATGCAGCTTGTGGATCTTCGCGCACACTGCCTGGAACAGTGCGGCAATGGCGATTGTTTCCATTACCGTCATCGGCACGTCGCATATCCTGAATTCGACAGTGTTGTAAAATGGATGTACGCGAAGGTCCCACCATATCTTCTTCGCATTGTCGATGGAATTTGTTTTGACAAGCAGCTTCACAAAGTTGTCGTAGGCCTCGATGCTTTCAAACGTTTCCGGAATCCCCGTGCGTGGGAATTTGTCGAACACTTTTGTGCGAAACGATTTATAGCCGGTAAGCCTTCCTTCCCAGAAAGGCGAATTGGTGCTGAGTGCAAAAATGTGCGGCAGGAAATATCGTGTTGAATTCGCGATGTGATTGGCCATGTTGCGGTCGGCCATGCCTACATGAACATGCAGCCCAAAGATGAGGTTGCTCCTTGCCGCTTCCTGCAATTCATTTATGATCTGGCTGTAGCGTACATGGTCGGTGATGAGCTGGCTTTGCCAGTGACTGAAGGGGTGCGTTCCGGATGCGCCCACCCACAGGCCGATATCTTCCGCGATCCCTGAAATTGTCTTGCGCAGAAACGACACGTCTTTAAAAGCTTCATCAACGTTCTCGCAAATGTCGGTGCCCACTTCCACCACGGCCTGGTGCATTTCGGCCTTCACCTTATCCTTGATCACCTTCTGTCCCTCATTCACGATACGTTGTTCATGGCTCCTCAGCTCACGGGTAGCAGGATCCACAACCATATATTCTTCTTCAATGCCCAGCGTAAACAATTTGTTGCTAATCGTAGCCATAGTTAATAATTCAGGTCGCGCTGCGCTTCTGCTGCTTCCAGTGATTGTTTAGTTACCGATTTTTTAATATACGCGCCCCAGGTCAGGTTGTCTTTGCCGGGCTCGTGCCCCAGCGCCCTTTCAATGGCGTATGTTGCAGCCGCTTCCACCACCCATTCGAAGTTATCTTTGCCCATATTCAGTTCGTCGGCTTCGGGTACCGGGTTGCAGCAATCAATGACATAAGGCGTGCCATCCCTGACTGCTATATCTACACTATTGAAATCGTATCCCAGGTATTGGTTCAGCTTTGTCACGATCTCTTCGAGCTGTTTCAGCCGCGCACCATCCGGTTTGAAATCCGTTTCGTAACGAAGATGGCAGGGGTGGCGCGGCTCATAGCTTATGATGTGAACATGTGTTTGCCCAACACAATAGCAGCGGTAATATTCTTCGAATTTTATTTCTTCCTGCAACAGCATTACGAGCTGACCCGTTTCGGCATGCTTCAGAAAAAAGTCGTCGGTGCCCGTTACCCGGTACACGTTTTTCCAGCCTCCGCCGGCAAAGGGCTTCATGTATGCAGGAAACCCAACATATTGAAAAATGCCTTCCCAATCCAATGGGTATGCCAGGTTGCTGAACGACTGGTGGGTGGTTCCGGGCGGTATGTCGCGCGACGGCAATATGACCGTCTTTGGTACCGGTATGCCGATCTTTACCGCGAGGCAGTTATTGAAAAACCGTTCGTCGGCGCTCCACCAGAAGGGATTATTGATCACAGCTGTGCCGCAGATGGCGGCATTTTTCAGGAACGCGCGGTAGAAGGGTACATCGTGCGAGACTCTGTCAACGATCACGGCATAGTCGTCGCATAAACCCTGGATCACCTTCCCGATACGCACCGGTTCCGCCACAACACCTTCAACCTCTTTGCTGTTCACCCGTTCTATAAAAGCCATCGGGAAACTTCGTTCCTGCCCGAAGAGAATGCCTATCTTTTTCATGCTTGTGGGAGGTTGGTAATATAGATTTTATGGCTATGCAGATAACCAAATTTATCGGAACAGGGTTGAATAAAAAAATAGCGCTTTTTCTGAGTAACTTTGCGGAAATACAACTGATGTTAGATACTATTGAAAGTGCCATTGAAGATATAAAGGCAGGCAAGCTGGTGATTGCCGTGGATGATGAGGAGCGTGAAAATGAAGGCGATTTCCTTACAGCGGCACGAAATGTAACCCCTGAAATGGTCAACTTCATGAGCAAACATGGAAGGGGATTGATCTGCACTCCCCTGATCGAAGACCGGTGCGAAGAGCTGCAACTCGACCTGATGGTCAATAACAATACGGCGCTCCATGAAACGGCATTCACGGTGTCCGTGGACCTGCTCGGCCACGACTGCACTACCGGCATTTCTGCACACGACCGCGCGAAAACCATCCTGGCCCTCATAGACCCTGCCACCCGGCCCGAGGACCTTGGCCGCCCCGGTCATATTTTCCCTTTGCGCGCCAAGAAGGGCGGCGTGCTGAGAAGAGCGGGCCATACGGAGGCAACCATCGACCTCGCGCGGCTTGCGGGGTTCGAGCCCGCCGGTGTGCTGGTCGAAATCATGAACGAAGATGGCAGCATGGCGAGGTTGCCCGAGCTTAGACAAATAGCTAAAAAATTTGACCTGAAACTTATTTCGATAAAAGATTTGATAGAGTACCGGTTAAAGTCGGATACCCTGATCGAGGAGATCGTGCGCGTGGATATGCCCACCAAATACGGACAGTTTAAACTGGTGGCTTTCAGCGAGAAAGGCACTGCCAACGAACATCTTGCTTTAATCAAAGGCGAGTGGGATAAGGGTGAGCCGGTGCTGGTGCGTGTACACTCATCCTGCTTCACCGGCGATATTCTCGGGTCGCTGCGGTGCGACTGTGGCGAGCAGTTGCACGATGCCATGAAGATGGTGGAGAGAGAAGGCAAAGGCGCCATCCTGTACATGAACCAGGAGGGGAGGGGTATTGGGTTGGTGAACAAATTGAGGGCCTATAAGCTGCAGGAGAACGGGATGGATACGGTGGAGGCAAATCTGCATCTGGGCTTTCCGATGGATAAAAGAGATTACGGTGTGGGAGCGCAGATTTTACGTCACCTGGGTATCACCAAGCTGAAGCTCATCAGTAACAATCCGAAGAAGCGGGCAGGGTTACTGGGGTATGGGATTGAGATTGTGGATACGGTAAAGATTGAGGTGGAACCGAACCCGCATAATGAAAAGTACCTGCAGACGAAGAGGGATAAGCTGGGGCATGAGATACTGAGCGGGGGAAAGGGGAGTAGGGAGTAGGGAGTAGCGCATTAAAGCATTATTTATTAAGGCTGTAGGATGCGCATCTTAATTTTTAAATTGAACCTGTAAAATTGATGCTTGTACCTCTTTAATGATGATTACTTCAATTTTAATTAGAGCATCAA
>CBIGXK010000198.1:0-7134 GCA_966193805.1 uncultured bacterium
CTGATGTCTTTCGGCTATATTGATCATATATTAAAAAGTAGGTAAGGGATGAACAAAATTAAGTATTAAGTATCAGCTTTTTAGGCAAAACCCTCCTTACGGATAAAGGTTAAAAATTAATTTTATAGTTTCGTTTTGTTTCTAAAGATTTTATATATCTTCGAAACCGAAGTTAAAAATCGAGAAACGAAAGTACTGCAAAGTTGATGGAGGAAAAAAAACTGCTGCACAGGAGCAACAACATCAGGCATCTTGAAGAAAATGGATCGGGTTGGGATCTGATCATCATTGGGGGAGGCGCCACGGGCCTCGGGATAGCGGTGGACGGTGCAAGCCGTGGTTTGAAAACCCTTCTCCTGGAGCAGTCGGATTTCGCGAAAGGCACGTCCAGCCGCAGTACAAAGCTTGTTCACGGCGGGGTGCGCTACCTCGCGCAGGGCGACATCGGACTCGTATATGATGCGCTGCGCGAACGGGGCCTGCTGCTGAAAAATGCGGGGCATGTGGTGAGTCGCCAGTCGTTTGTGATCCCCTGCTTCGGCCTGTGGGACACATTAAAATATGGCATCGGGCTCAAGTTGTATGACTGGCTGGCCGGTCGCTTTAGTTTCGGTTCGTCGCGGTATCTGAAACAAAAGGAAATAATTCAATATCTTCCGAACCTCAAGAAAAAGAAGTTGAAAGGTGGTATTGAATACTTCGACGGCCAGTTCGACGATGCCAGGCTGGCGGTAAACCTGGCCCAAACCAGTGCAGCGGCCGGTGGCGTTTTGCTGAACTATTTCCCGGTAAAGCAGTTACTGAAGGTAAATGGCAGGGTGAACGGCGTTATTGCCACCGACCTCGAAGCCAATAAAGATTACACCCTTACGGGAAAAGTGGTGATCAATGCCACGGGTGTTTTCGTGGACGATGTGCTGCAGATGGACGTGAAAGAAACGAAACCCCTCGTGCGCCCCAGCCAGGGTGTTCACCTGGTGTTTGAAAAATCATTTTTGAACAGCACCAGTGCCGTGATGATCCCCAAAACCGCAGATGGACGCGTACTGTTTGCCGTACCCTGGCAGGACCACGTGCTGGTGGGCACCACCGACACGCCGCTCGACAAACACTCCCTTGAACCGCGTGCACTCGAAGCCGAAATACAATTTATACTCGATACCGTCGGGCAGTATTTTTCGAGAGCGCCGCGCCGCGAAGATGTGCTGAGTGTGTTCGCCGGGTTGCGCCCGCTGGCGGCGCCCGACAAAGACGCCGACAGTACGAAAGAAATTTCACGCGACCACAAACTGATGGTGAGTGCCTCGGGATTGGTGACCATCACCGGCGGTAAATGGACCACCTACCGTAAAATGGCGGAGGAAACGGTGAACAAAGCAATAGAAGCAGGCGCATTACCGAAAAGAAAAAGCAGTACGCGCGATTTGAAAATACACGGAAGCGGCAACACCTCTTCGAAAACGTTCCTTGCTATATATGGCACCGACGAAAATAATATTAAAGCGCTGATCAGCAATCAGCCTTCGCTGGCCAGGAAACTGCATGAAAATTTTCCATACACCGAAGCACAGGTAATATGGGCCGTTCGCCAGGAAATGGCAAGAACGGTGGAGGATGTGCTCGCAAGAAGATTGCGTCTTTTGTTCCTTGATGCGAAAGCCGCTGCTGCATGCGCTCCGAGAGTGGCAGAACTGCTTGCGCAGGAACTGCACCGTGATGAAGAGTGGAAGAAAAAGCAGCTAATAGATTTTGTTCAATTGTCGAGCCAGTATTTACTGAAAGAAGATATCTTCAACAAAAACAATCAGCCAACGAATGACAAGCTATATTCTGTCTCTTGACCAGGGCACAACCAGTTCGCGTGCAATTGTATTTAACAAGGAAGGAGCCATCGTATCGATGGCACAGAAGGAGTTCAGGCAATTTTATCCGCAACCCGGCTGGGTCGAGCATGATGCCATGGAAATATGGTCCTCACAGGCATCTGTACTCGCCGAAGTGCTGGTGAAGGCCGGCGTATCTGCCAAAGATATTGCGGCAATAGGCATCACCAACCAGCGCGAAACAACAGTGGTGTGGGAAAGAGAAACCGGCAAACCCATCTGCCCGGCTATCGTTTGGCAGGACAGGCGTACCGCCGGCATGTGCGACGATCTGAAACAGAAGGGCCTTGATAAAATGATCCAGGAGAAAACCGGGTTGATCGTGGACGCCTATTTTTCGGCTACCAAGATCAAGTGGATGCTCGAGAATGTGGAAGGCGCACAGGAAAAAGCAGCGCAGGGCAAGCTCGCCTTCGGCACAGTTGATTCTTGGCTGATGTGGAACCTTGCCGGCAACGGTTTGCATGTTACCGACATTACCAATGCATCGCGAACCATGCTGTTCAACATCCACACCCAACAATGGGATGATGAATTGCTGCAACTGTTCGGCGTTCCTGAAAGTATGCTGCCCGAGGTGAAATCATCCAGCGAGGTGTATGGCCACACGTCGGGTAAGATTCTGGCCGCGCAGATTCCGATAGCCGGTATCGCCGGCGACCAGCATGCGGCGTTGTTCGGACAGATGTGCACGCAAAAAGGAATGGTGAAGAACACCTATGGCACCGGCTGCTTTATGCTGATGAATATTGGCGACAAACCTATCCTCTCAAAAAATAAACTGGTTACCACCATCGCCTGGAAAATCGGCAACCAGGTTCAGTACGCTCTCGAAGGAAGTATTTTTATCGGTGGCGCCGTGGTGCAGTGGCTGCGCGACGGACTCGGAATTATCTCAACATCTGCTGAAGTGGAGAATCTTGCGCAACAGGTACCGGATAACGGCGGCGTGTATATGGTGCCGGCATTTGCAGGATTGGGCGCGCCTCACTGGAACCAACATGCGCGCGGCACCATTGTGGGACTTACGCGCGGCACAACCGCGGGTCACATCGCACGCGCAGCATTGGAGAGCATAGCTTTTCAGACGATGGAAGTATTGAAGGCAATGGAGGCTGATGCAGGCACAAGCATTAAAGAACTCCGGGTGGACGGCGGTGCGACCGTTGATGATCTCCTGCTCCAGTTCCAGGCCGATGTGCTGAACACCATCGTGGTGCGGCCGCAGATCACTGAGACGACGGCGATGGGGGCCGCTTACCTGGCAGGACTGGCAGTTGGATACTGGAAAGATCTGAATGATATTCAGAAGCAGTGGAAGGCAGACAGGTATTTCGATCCCAATGAAAACAATTCGATGGCGCCACTGATCGAAGGATGGCACAGGGCGGTGAAGGCAACAAAGGCATGGGCCGGTTAACAATTAATTTATGTTTACTTAACACATACCTAAACAGAACCTAACGATTATGTCAGAATTTGCCGCCGAATTAATTGGAACGATGTTGCTGATACTGCTCGGCAACGGGGTGGTTGCCAACGTCATCCTCAAAGGAACGAAAGGAAATAACGGGGGATGGATAGTGATCACAACCGGATGGGCCCTCGCAGTGTACGTAGGCGTTGTATTCGCCGCACCTTACAGCGGAGCGCATCTCAATCCCGCGGTTACGATCGGACTTGCCATAGCCGGAAAATTTGCCTGGGCAAAAGTCGGCATGTTCATCCTTGCCCAGATGGTGGGCGCAATGATTGGATCTTTCATCGTGTGGATCGTGTACAAGGATCATTTTACCGCAACGGAAGATGCCGACACGCAACTGGCAGTGTTCAGCACGTCGCCCGCGATTAAAAATATCGTGTTCAATTTTTTGAGTGAAGTGGTCGGAACATTCGTGCTGGTATTTGTCGTATTCTATTTCACGACTGCTGAAATGGGTCCGGATAAAACACCGATTGGGCTCGGCTCGCTGGGAGCCATCCCGGTGGCGTTCCTCGTATGGGCCATCGGCCTTTCATTGGGAGGAACAACGGGATACGCCATTAACCCTGCGAGAGATTTTGGACCGCGCATCGTGCATGCTTTTTTACCCCTGAAACACAAAGGAAGCAGCAACTGGAAATACGCGTGGGTGCCGATTATAGGACCGTTCGTAGGTGCGGCCATTGCTGCGGTGCTATACCTGTCACTTAATAATTAACGATACAACCTAACAGACACACTTAAATGAACCAGTGCTTTATGAAAAATCTTTTAATGGCGAGGAGCGCCGCGATTTTGCTGGCGGTTATCGGTTTTGCGCTGACGGCCTGCGAACCGGCGAAAAGCGATACAGGAAAAAAGGATATGAGTGAATTTTTCAAAATAGGTCATCGTGGTACAAGGGGATTGATGCCCGAAAACACTATTCCCGCTATGAAGCGCGCACTCTCTGAAGGCGCCAACACGATCGAAGTGGATGTGCATGTAACGAAAGACAAAAAAGTGATCGTTTACCACGATGCATCTTTTAATCCTGCCTACACTACAATGCCCGACGGCAGTGAAATTCCGAAAGAGAAAAGAAAAGACTACATTTTTTACCAGAATAATTATGATGACCTGCGCAAGTTCGTGATAGGCATGAAAGAATATCCCGACTTTCCGCAGCAGCAGCGAATGGCGAGCTACGCGCCGTTGCTATCCGAACTGATCGATTCAGTCGAAGCATACACAAAAGAAAAATCGCTTCCCGATGCCTATTATCTTGTTGAAATAAAGTCAGGCGAAAAATCTGACGGCGTCGAACAGCCAGCACCCGAAGCGTTCATGAAATTGCTCATGGATGTTTTGGAGCCAATGAACCTTGGGAAGCGGCTTTATGTACAGTCATTCGACATGAGGCCGCTGCAGGTGCTGCACAAAACGCATCCCGGCCTGCAGCTTGGTTTTCTCACCGGCGACATCACTGCATCTTTCGAAGAAAATATCAAAAAACTCGGTTTTAACCCCACTCTTTATAACCCCCATTATAAGCTTGTTACGGAAGAACTGGTAGAAAAGTGCCACTCCGGCAACATGCTGATAGAGCCCTGGACCGTAAATACCATAGAAGAGATGAAGAAAATGAAAGCAATGGACGTGGACGGTATCATTACGGATTACCCCAACCTTTTCCGGCAGCTCTGATCTAAAAATCATAGGGCAAAATGCACCTGACTAATCGCTGAAAAGCGGTTATCCTGGGCCGTTACTGCCTAAAAAAACAACAATTATGTTTCAACCCATATCTCCACACTTCTTTTTTAAATCACAATTTATGGATTCAATTACCAAACCAATGCTGGCTGCGCTGCGATTGCTGGCCTGCCTTGCCTTATTCACCTTTGCCAATTACTCGCTGCAGGCGCAGCAAACAGTAACGGGCAAAGTGCTGTCCGCAGAAGATAACACACCGTTGCCGGGCGTAACCGTCGAGGTATCGGGAGCCGAAACCGCGGTCACCACAGGCGCCGACGGAAGCTTTTCCATCAGGGCGGCTTCCGGCGCCTCACTTTCGTTTTCAACGATCGGATATCTTTCCAAGCAAATCAAAGTGAATGATGCCGTTGTTGGTGTCGTTACGCTGGAAGAAGATGTCAAGTCATTGAACTCGGTTGTTGTGGTGGGATACGGAACACAGAAAAAAGTAAATCTCACGGGATCGGTAGTGACGGTTGACATGACCGGAAAAGAAGGTCAGCCCATCACGAATGTGAGTAATGCACTGCACGGCACACCGGGTCTCTTCGTCAACCTGGGCAACAGCCAGCCTGGCGTTGACCGTTCATCCATTCGCATAAGAGGTATCGGAACACTCAATGAGAATGATCCGCTCGTGTTGGTTGATGGTGTTGAATATTCGATGGATGAACTCAACCCCAACGACATTGCCAGCATTTCGGTACTGAAGGATGCATCTGCCGCGATCTACGGTTCACGTGCAGCCAACGGCGTGATACTGGTTACCACCAAAACCGGTAAGGGCGCTTCCAAAGTAAATTATAATTATTACTACGGTATACAGCAGCCCACTACAATGCCCGACGCGATCTGGGACCCGATCGTTTATATGAAGTTGAAGAACCAGGCCGAAATAAACGGCGGCAAGCAGGCGGTGGATTATTCTGATGAGGAGATCGCAGAATATCAAAACGGATTGAAAACCGATCCATTCACTTATCCTTCGAGCAACTGGTTCGACATTGCGCTCGAAAACGGCATCATCCAAAAGCATGACGTGAGTGTTTCGGGAAGCAGCGATAAGTACCAATACCGTTTTTCGCTCGGCTATCTCGACCGTGATGGTGTGATCATCGGCCCGAATAACCGTGAAAAGAAATATTCTATCGGGCTGAACAGTTCGATCAATGTCACCAAAAAGTTGAAAGTGGGGTTGACCCTCGATGGTTACTATCGCCAATATACACAACCGTTCTACACCAGCTTCTGGACGTACCTGATGAGAACGTTGCCGATCCTTACCGATACATTGGCCGACGGCCGTTACGGTAATTCATGGCTCAGAACGCCGGGCCGCAATAACTGGGAAAACCCGAGAATGATTGCGTACACCGGGTATGGCAAAAAAACAGTGCAGCGTTTTCTGGCGAGTGCATTTGCCGATTACCAGTTGCCGTTCGGTATCAATTACAAAATCAAATTCGGTATCGATAAGTACGATGGACTGCTGAGTGAGTTTACCCCTCAGGTGAAGACGTACAATCCAAAAACGGGTTCGTCTATTAACTGGAACAGTCCTTCCACTGCGCCGCGCGCGAAGAATACCGATTACAGCGACCTTAATATACATTTTTACAACACGTTGGATTGGCAACACCAGTTCAATGGCGTTCATAACCTCAGTGTTATGGCAGGATCGAGTTACGACAGGTTCGGATCCGGCAGCTTTGTCGGTGCTATGACGGGCTATCTCGATGCAACGTTAACGGCGTTGGACGCGGGCACTGAACGATATGATGTGGGTGGGCACACCACAGAGGATGTGCTGGAATCTTACTTTGGACGTCTCAATTATGATTATGATGGCAAATACCTGTTGGAAGCGACTTTCCGTTACGATGGATCATCGCGCTTTGCACCGGGCAACCGCTGGGGTTTCTTTCCTGCAGTGTCTGCCGGATGGCGCATCGACAGGGAGTCGTTCTTTGGAGGAGCGGGCAACCTGTTCAGCCTCCTCAAGCTGAGGGGCTCGGTGGGTCAGATGGGTAA
>CBIGXK010000199.1:0-7128 GCA_966193805.1 uncultured bacterium
GTACAAATCGGAACTTTCGGTCTGCCGCAATTTGCCCCTGAATTTGTCGTATGCGGCCATGTGCGGGTACGTAAAGTGACATTAAATTTGGTGAAAATTAAAACCTGCGTATATGAAAAAGATAAACATTGCTTACTGGATCGTTACGGCTTTATTTGCCGGAATGATGATTTTCAGCGCCATTCCGAATATTATGGTGTCGGCAGATTCTGTTAAACTGGTGCACGATGCCCTCGGCTATCCCGAGTACCTGATTCCATTACTGGGATGGGGCAAACTTGTTGGCGCCATTGTAATACTCATACCCGGTTTTCCACGTCTGAAGGAATGGGCCTATGCGGGGCTGACTTTCGACCTGGCGGGCGCCACCTATTCCATGATCGCACTGGGCATGGCCGGCTTTGAAGGAATGTTCCTCTTTCTTGCATTTGCCTTCGGCTCGTACTTTTTGTATCACAGGAGAAGAAAAATGTTCGCGAAACGACAGGTCACTTCAACGGTGTCGGGAAATACATTTGCATCGGCATAGTGAGGTTAGCCGGTATTGGATAACATGGGCGCGATAATGTAACTTTATTGCCAGCCATGAAAAATCCATATATTTCCCTTTTACGCACGTCGTGGGGCTATGCCAGGTCGGAGAAAAGGAAATTGGTGACAGTGTACCTGATGTTTGTAGGGGCAAATATCATTTTTTCGATGCATCCCCTTTTGCTGGGATGGTTTATCAGCAAAGTTCAGAACGACACACAGCACATTCTTCGATTCGCGTTTATTTATGTAGGCGCTTATGCAGGACTGAAACTGCTGGAGTGGAGCCTTCACGGACCCGCCCGCATCATGGAGCGCACACTGGCCTTTTCAATAAGCCGCAATTTCATACGCGAAAAGTACCACCAGGTGCTGCATCTTTCACCGAAGTGGCACCAGGATCATCACAGCGGCGAAACGATCAACCGGGTTCGTAAAGCCTTTGAATCGCTGCGCGAGTTTTTCGACCGTGGGTTCACCAACCTGTACACGCTTACAAAGTTCACCTTCTCGGTTGTTGCGATCGTTTACTTTTCTCCTTTGTTCGGCTCCATTGCAGTGGCAATGGGATTATTTACCGTATTCATCATTTCAAAGTTCGACGCTGCCTTTATCAAGACGCTGCGCGAAATGAACCGGCGCGAACATGACGTTTCTTCCAACCTGTTCGACAGCCTTTCCAACATCAGGACAGTTATAACGCTGAGGCTCGAACGAAGCATGGAATCCGGACTCTTAAAGAAGATTAGGCGCGTTTTCAGGCCTTTCCGGAGGAACGCCATTGTAAACGAGTGGAAGTGGTTCACTGCCGAAATGATGATAACACTGATCTACGGGCTGGTGGTGATCGGTTATACTTACCAGCACTGGACACCCGGCGAAGCTTTCCAGGTGGGCGCACTGGTAACCCTGTTGGGATACATCAACCAGTTTACCAGTGTTTTTCAAAGTGTGGCCATTCAATATACGGCACTGGTGCAGAACCATACTAATGTAAGTGAAGTGAAAGAGATAAGTGATGCATACCAGCAGCAGCATCCGGTAGAAAACACGCAGCGGTTTCCGAGAAAATGGAGCAGCATACACATTCAGAAGCTGAACTTTTCGCACAGGAGTGTGTATGAAGAGAAATTCATTCCGCAAAGCCTTCATAATCTCTCACTCCATATAGAAAAAGGGAAGAGAATTGCATTGATAGGGCACAGCGGAAGCGGCAAGAGTACTTTATTGTCGGTATTAAGAGGCCTATACCCGGCACAACCGGGTATCATCATCAAGATAGACGATGCCGAATTTCCGATTGGAACGTTATACGAAAAAGTGACGCAGTTTCCGCAGGAGCCGGAAATTTTTGAGAACACGATAGTGTACAACGTTACGATGGGCTTGCCGGCAACAAACGAGGAGATACAACACGCCTGTGAAGTAGCCGCCTTTACGGAGGTGATTGACCAGCTTCCCCAGGGGTTGCTGACCGATATTAAGGAGAAAGGCGTGAACCTGTCGGGCGGTCAGAAGCAGCGGCTGGCACTGGCACGCGGCATTTTGGCGGCCCGTGACAGTGAGATTATTTTGCTGGATGAACCCACGAGCAATGTGGATCCGAAAACGGAGGCCGCAATTTACGAGAAGCTTTTCGGTGTGTTCGATAACAAAGCGATGGTGTCTTCAATGCACAGGCTGCATTTATTGGAGCATTTTGATTACATATACATCCTCGACAGCGGGCGCGTTGTTGATGAGGGCGGCTTCCACGATTTGATGTCGCGCAGCGAACCATTTAAAAAATTATGGAAGCACCAGGTTGCTGTGTCATAACAAAGTAATTTTTAAATTGCATGTAAAGGTAAATTTTGTCGTGAGGACGGGTTTTAGTCAAACAGCAAAAAAAGTAATCGGCATGACGAGCGATAACACGAAGGATGAAAGATTATTTGACACAATCATTGTTGGGGGCAGTTACTCCGGACTGGCGGCGGGTATGGCCCTCGGCAGGTCGCTGCGGCGCGTGTTAATCATAGACAGCGGAAAACCCTGCAACCGGCAAACGCCGCATTCGCACAATTTCCTGATTCAGGATGGCAAAGCGCCCGGCGAAATAGCTATGCTCGCCAAACAGCAGGTGGCAAAGTATGACACGGTTTCTTTTTTTGACGGGCTGGCAACAAAAGGTGCCAAAACCGGAAATAGGTTTGAAATACAGGTGTCGTCAGGCGAAACCTTTTCGGCCGACAAACTGATATTCGCAACGGGCGTTCGCGATATACTGCCGGACATTGACGGATTTGCTGCTTGCTGGGGCATTTCGGTATTGCATTGTCCCTATTGCCACGGATACGAGGTGCGCCACCAGAAGACTGGCATCCTTGGCAATGGAGATTTTGCATTTGAATTTGCAAAACTTATTTCGAACTGGACAAATGATTTAACCCTGTTTACGAATGGGCCCTCGATGTTTACCCCCGGGCAAAGCGCCGCGCTTGAGAAACACACTATTGGCACAGCGGAAAAAGAAATTGAAAGGATCGAGCATACCGGGGGTTATATCGACAACATAGTTTTTAAAGACGGAACGAAAGGCCAGGTGAAAGCGTTATATGCCCCGCGGCCCTTTGAGCAGCATTGCGACATTCCCGTTGCCATGGGATGCAAATTAACTGAGGATGGATATATCTACATAGACCCTTTTTACCAAACCACTGTTCCGGGGGTTTTTGCCTGCGGCGATAATGTAACACGCATGCGCAGCGTTGCCAACGCCGTAGGGATGGGCACGGCTACAGGTGCCGTCGTGAACAGGGAAATGGTTAATGAAAGATTTGGATAAACCTCATCGATAGAAAACTTTTTGTGCGGCATGCCGCGGCCCATAAACCGGTACGGCATCCCCTTCTTCAATGGCGCCGAGATCGGGAGCCTTGTTGTTGAACTTGTTGTTGACATTCGGCAAAATAATTCCTTTATCAATTGCTTTTCCGCCGGGCCTCAGCCGGAAATCAAGATCAGTTGCGTGGTACACAGCATGAGGCGTTGAAGCATCCGGTGGGGTCATTTGAATAAACGCGTCGTAATCCAGCTCTACGCTGTGTTCTTCCAATCCGCTTTCGCCGGTAAAGGCTTTCAGCGACGTAAATCCTTTTGCCTTAGCTGGCGGCTCTTCATAATGGCGGAGCTGTCCTTTCGGAGGTGATATCCACACAAACTGGTCGGTGCCGTTTTTATTTAGCCGGTAACCGTTGTAATCGTAAGTTGAATAGCTCGTTGCTATCGGGTACACTGCGATTGGACGGCGCTGCTTATCGGTGCCGAGGAACAGGTTGTTGCGAAAGTGCGCATTGGAATAGGTTTGCCGGTTAACATTTTCGGCGATGATGGTGTTGTGAAAAACATACAGGCCCGATGGCTTCGACATGAATTTAAGTGAGCAGCCGGTGGGGATGTTGTACAAAACGTTGCGGATGAAGTACGCCGGTCCGCCAAACACAGGTTGCGCACTTAATCCGCACTGGCCGGCATTCACGCCGCGGTTTCTCATTACCCTGATGTTGTGAACGCCTCCGTCCGATTCGATGAAGTCGTCGGCAACAAGGTGAATGTCGTTATTGTAAATGTCGATGGCCACTGCTTTCAGGTCCTGTTCCTTTTCAGGTGTTCCGTATGTGGAAACGCAAATGCCGTCATGAAAATAGGCGATGGCATTGTGGCAAATCACGTGGCCCGAACCATACACCCGGATGGCCATGTAACTATTCAATTGGTTGGGCGGGTACACCCCCGGATTGGCCCATCCCCGCAGCCTGTAGCGGTCATCGCGGCCAATCATTACATTATCGGCAATGTAAAAGTTTTTTGAGCCGGCATATTCCGTTGTAACGGCGATGCCAACATCTTCCAGCCGGCAGTTGCGAATGGTAAGATCGGAGGCGCCGGCCACTTCCTTCTGCCCCGCAACGAAAGCGATGTCGGTATTCCTGATGGTGAGTCCTTCAAAAATATGATGACGTGTACCGGTTACGTCGAACAGGCGGTGTGCACCGGCGCCGTCGAAAATCACTTCTCCATCGCCTGCGCCGCGGATCACAATCGGCCGCTCTGCTGTACCCTTTGCCGTGAGTACATAGGTGCCGTCGAACGAGAGGCCGTTGGGTTCAACGTAATTCAGGCGGTCTGCTTTGTACATGCCTGCGTGCACGAGCAGGATATCGCCAGGGTGCACTTTTCGTTCGCTCACTACCGACCAGTCGCCGAGCCCCGAACCGTAATAAGCGGCCTTTAGTCCCAGAAATGCCGGTTGCTGCATTTCGCCTTTCCAATCTACGGGGTATACATGCAGGATGCGGCCATCGCTTGCCGCTTTGGGTTCGGTACGCGTTTTTACTTTTACGAGCTGCACGGTCTTGCCTTCTGCGCCATCAGGATCGGATAAGGCAAAGCGACATTCGTATTCCGTATTGGGAAGTACATCCAGTATGCTTCCCGCAAACATGTGCGGCACCGTGTAATCGAGGAACTCTGTTTTGCGGATAACACGCTCGCCGCCGAGTCTCAACAGGGGAAGAGCGGGCTGCCACTTTTCGGTGCCGGCCACGCGGTAGCTGGCCTCGACAGTGGCGTTGCGGTTGCTGTCGCCGGTAATGTGCCATTCAAAGCCGAGGTTGGTGAGCGTTGGCGGTTCCACAATAAATTCGCCGGCTTTAACGGCATCCTGCGCCGGCGCAACGAATGAGATGAAAAGAAACAGGGATAGATATGCGAAGTGAATTTTCGTCATCATTAATGGAAGTTAATAACAAACAATCAAAGGCAAATGCCCTTTACCATGTTTCAGGGAGCGGCAGGTGGAGGCTTAAGGTACATTCTCCTTACCTTTAAAGGGAACAGATGAATTCCTTTATTAATAAAATTTCCTCATTGGGAATATATCCCAGTGACAAAGAAGACGTTGTTCTTCAAAAGCGGTTCCTTATTTACCAGGGGCTGCTGATGAGTGGCGGCGGGATTATATGGGGAACGCTGGCGCTTCTGTTTAACAGGGAATGGCAGTCGCTGATCCCCTTCGGCTACGCGGTGATCACGGCGGCTAATTTCACCTTCTTTCATTACACTCGCAATTTTTCAGTGGCCAAAATTGTGCAGACAACGATCAGCTTGCTGCTGCCGTTTATGTTTCAATGGGTGCTGGGTGGCTTTATCGCATCGGGCGGGGTGATGCTGTGGGCGTTGATTGCCCTTGCCACATCCATTAATTATCAAAGCAACCGCACGGTTGTTTTCTGGTTTTTGATGTACGTGTTGCTTACGCTTTTTTCAGGCGTCTTTGATGATTATTTTGTCGCCTGGATCGGGCCCCGCGATGCGGTTGATTATTCTATCGTGACGATGGTGTTGAATATTGTTTTTATTTCCGGCATCATGTTATGGTTGATGAACTTCATGGTGAGGGGAAAGAATGACGCTTTGATGAAATTGCAACTGGCACAGGCGCAGATCGTGCAATCAGAGAAAATGGCAACGCTCGGTACGCTTGCTGCCGGTGTTGCGCACGAGCTGAATAATCCTGCAGCAGCATCCAAACGTGCGGCACATCAATTGCGTGAGGTGCTGTCACATCTTGAAAGGGCCAGGGAGAAACTACTTTCTATAGAATTAAACGAGCACGAGCAGTCGGTGATGATTTCGCTGGCGAAACAGGCGCGCGAAATTTCCGTGCGGCAAAAGAACCTTTCAGCTATTGCACGCTCCGACGCCGAGGCGGAGGTTGAAGAATGGCTGGAAGAGCGGCAGATTGAGAGGGCATGGGAACTGGCGCCGGCGCTCGTATCGATGGATCTTGATCAACCGGCGCTGCAATTGTTGTTTTCTTCTTTTCGCGCGGGAACATTTAAGGCTGTGATCGAGTGGGCGGCGAGACTTTTTCCGGTATATACCCTTTCGCATGAAATCGGTGAGGCGTCGTCGCGCATATCGGAAATAGTGGTGGCGCTAAAGAATTATTCGTTTCTTGGCCAGGCTCCTGTTCAGCAGATCAATATTCATGACGGCATTGAGAATACGCTTGTCATTCTGAGGAGCAAACTCAAGGGCGGAATTACCATTCACCGGAATTATGGCGCCGATGTTCCTGAAATTACCGCCTATGGAAGCGAGCTTAACCAGGTATGGACGAACATACTCGACAACGCCATCGACGCGATGAAAGAAAAAGGGGAGATCACGATCACCACACGAAGAGAAAGTAACTGCATCTCGGTGGAATTTGAGGACAATGGACCAGGGATACCCCCGGCAATATTGCCGCGTATTTACGATCCTTTTTTTACCACCAAGGAACCGGGAAAGGGTACAGGCCTGGGCCTGTCCACAAGCTTTGGCATTATTACGGAAAAGCATCGCGGAAAAATTTTAGTGCAATCTGCGCCCGGTTGTACTAAGTTTATCGTGAAGCTTCCTATTCAATACTCCGCTACCTAACTATTTAAATTTATAAAAGCGTATGGCAACTCCTAAAACGGTAATTTTTTGCGTAGACGACGATCCCGAAGTGCTGCCGGCAATCGAGCGCGATCTTCGGCAGCATTATAATAATGAATTCAGAAT
>CBIGXK010000200.1:0-7073 GCA_966193805.1 uncultured bacterium
AGATGGAAAATAACGACAGGCTCGATGATCTCTTTTTGCAAAGGAGAAAATTCATTAAAAATATTTCGTTGACGGCCGCAGGCGCCGGCATCCTGCTTTCTTCACCTTTCGCGGCTGGTGCCGCCAATAAGAAGACATGGACCGTGGGACAAATAATGGATTTGTTTTTGAAAGAAGTTAATGGAGCGCCGTTCCCTTCAACAGTGGACACGCTGAAATCGGGCTCGAAAGATACGCAGGTGAAAGGGATCGTGACCACCATGTTCGCGACGGTGCCTGTGATAAAGCAGGCAATCGCTGCCGGCGCTAATTTTATTATCGCTCATGAGCCTACTTTTTATAGTCACCTGGATAAAACGGATTGGCTGAAGGATGACGGCGTATATCACTATAAGTCGGACCTGCTCAATAAAAACAATATTACCGTCTGGAGAAATCACGATTACATTCACGCCCATCGTCCCGATGGTGTTTACAGCGGTTTGTTGAAAAAACTCGGGTGGAACAAATATGCCGACCTGTCATCACCCTGGAACGTTCAACTGCCCGAAACGTCGCTGTCGGAATTAATCAGTAGCCTGAAACGCAACTTGAATATTTCCACGTTGAGATATATCGGCGATGACGGGCAGCGTTGCAAAAAAATATTGCTGATGCCCGGGGCGGCGGGTGGACAGCGACAAATTTCATCGATAAGCGAAATGAATCCCGACGTGGCCATAGTGGGTGAGATATCGGAATGGGAAACAGCGGAATATGTTCGCGATGCCCGCGCGTCAGGGAAGAAATTATCACTCATTGTTCTCGGGCACATCGACAGCGAAGATCCCGGATCGGAGTTTATGAAAGAATGGCTGAATAAAAATGTTGCCGGCGTTCCCGTTACCCACATCTACTGCGGTAGCCCTTTTTCATTTAAGTAGTGCCCCATATGGTAATGATCAGCTCTCTTGATCCGCCTGTGTTGCGGTGCTCGCAAAGGTAAATGCCCTGCCATGTTCCGAGCGCCAGCCTGCCGTTGGTAACCGGTATTTGCACCGAACAGCCGAGAAGCGAGCTTTTGAGATGCGCAGGCATATCATCGGGTCCCTCATAGTTGTGAACGTAGGCCGGATCGTTTTCGGGCACCGACTTATTGAAATACGTTTCGAAGTCTTTTCGCACGGTTGGGTCGGCATTTTCATTGATAGTCAATGAAGCAGAGGTGTGCCTGATGAACACCAAGCAAACACCCGTCGTGAATTCACTTATTTGCGGCACGGCCCGAACGATCTCATCAGTTACCAGGTGAAAGCCCCGTTTCCTTTCCTTCAGTGTGATCTCTTTTTGTACCATTTTCATAGTGCGAAAGTTAAGCAAATCCATAACCTTACTTGCCATACCTTTGTGGCTCAAATCCTATGTGATGAGAAAAAAGATTATGTCGAGAATGATACTCGCGGGCATTGTGTGCATCAGTCTTGCTGACTGCAATCACAGGGGCCCCGGTAAAACAAACACCGCGGACGAGTCGTCTCTGAACGATACCAATCCAGCCGTTGTTACACCTCCACCCGCTGACACATCTGCTGTAAAGACGCTTCCGCCATCTCCCGACAGCAATGCAGTAAACCCCGATTCGTTGGGAATAAGCCGTTAATAACAATCGGAAAATACGGTCATTTAAACATATGGCGCATGCAAAATGTTGTAACTTCGACCGTATGGTTGAAAAATTATATGGTGGTGAACAATGGCGCCGGAGCAAGGCCAGTGTTTTTTGGGGGAAGATAGCACCGTGCGACCATGTTGTACAGATCTACGAGAATGAGCAAAACTTTATACATGTACTTGCACAGTTCGTTATCAGTGGGCTCGAAGATGGAGATGGTGTGATCGTCATCGCCACCAGCGATCATCTGCTTGCGCTGAATGCATTGTTTAACGAATCCGGCATCAATACAGACGGGCTTACAGACACCCAATACTTTCCGCTCGTGGCCGAAAAGGTCCTTGAAAAATTCATGGTTAACGGGTGGCCCAATGAAAAACTTTTCAACGAAATTATTTCTTCCCTTATTCGTAAAGTAAGGAACAATAACCGCAAGGTGCGTGCCTTTGGTGAAATGGTAGCCATATTGTGGCAACAGGGCCATAGCAATGCTACAGGGCAACTGGAGCGTCTCTGGAGCAACTTCTGTACGAACGAGATGTTCTGTCTTTTCTGTGCTTATCCAAAAAGCAGTTTCCACCACGACATCAATTCTTCTCTCGAACAAATCTGCAGCGAACATTCCAAACTTCTCGCTTCCTCGCAATCTACACCGGCCGAAATTGTGTACAGCCGCCTGCAGGTCAAAAAGGTCGTATAATGTCAAATAATAATTACGGTAAGGGTTTTTACCTACTTCAACTATTGATTGGGTAAGTGGTTACAATTATTTTGCAGGCTGTAAGTTTTAAGACCAATTGATATGAAAACCCTGCTAATCCTTACGCTTTCAGCGGTCATCTGCGTACCCGCATTTACCCAACTCGCCGTGAATGGCACATCAACAGCCAACTCCGTTCCAAATAAAGGTCCTGCCATCGTTGTTGATAACGCGATTACTGTTACCGGCACCACGATACCGGCGTTTTCCGTGTACGTCTCCGGCAATTTCAGTTCGGGAGACATACTTTCGTATACCGGCTCCCTGCCACCAGGCGTAACGTCCAGCTATTCATCGGGAACGGGTATTCTAACCTTCACCGGTTCGGCGACGGCGGCCAGTTACCAGGCTTTGTTGCGTACGGTTACATTCAGCACGACATCTTCATCGGCCCTGGTGAGAACAGTTACGTTCCGGGCCGGCGACAATACGCTCAGCTATAATACAGACAACGGCCATTTCTACCGGTATGTTTCCGGTTCTTATTCATGGACCGGCGCGAAAGCCAACGCGGCGGCGCAAACATTTTTTGGTATGACGGGCTACCTCGTAACGGTAACCAATTCGACAGAAAACACTTTTGTGACTAACCTGAGCGGCAAAGGCTGGATAGGTGCAAGCGACAGTTACACAGAAATCAACGCTGCAACGGGTGTTACCACCTACCCGGCGCAATCGAATGCTGAAGGAAAATGGTATTGGGTAACAGGTCCGGAAAAAGGAACACAGTTTTCCAATGGCTCATCAGTGTTCACGTACGCGAACTGGAGCAGCGGCGAGCCTAACAATTCATCCACTGTCGAACATTACGCTGAGAATTCATGGGCGGGAGGCGGCAAATGGAACGACAGCCAGGTGGGCGGCCCCTTAGGTTATATTCTCGAATTTGGTGGCCTTTCGGGTGAACCTGCCGTGGATATCTTCCATTCGCGCACCATCACTATGATCGCCACCGAAATCAAGAGCTATGGTAGTGGCTCCCCATACGTACTGAGCCAACCCAGCGTATATGTTGATCCGTCGTTGACAGTGTACAGCTCAGGAAACATCACTGATGCGAGGGTCACCATATCGGGTAATTTTCAATCGGGCGACGTACTCTCTTACGCGGGGGGCCTGCCATCGGGAGTAACGGTAAGCGGAGGCGGTTACAACGCCTCTACAGGTGTGTTGTCGTTCACAGGCACCACCACACCATCCAACTGGCAATCGCTGCTGCGCACGGTGAAATTCAGTTCAACGTCCGGAACGGTCGGTAACAGGGACATCACTTTTTCAGTCGGCAACCAGGTGGCCTATACCAATGGACATTTTTACGAATCAGTCAATAGTGGCGCCAACTGGTCTACTGCCAAAAGCAATGCGGCGGCAAGAACTTATCTCGGTCTCCAGGGTTACCTGGCCACCATCACCTCTGCAGAAGAAAATGCGTTTATCAAACAAAAGCTGGGCACCGACGCATGGATAGGACTCAGCGACGAGTATAACCAAATTAACACGGCAACGGGCACCAACACCTACGGTTCGCAATCTGCGGCCGAAGGGAAATGGTATTGGGTGACCGGCCCCGAAAAAGGAACGCAAATCACTACCACCAATGCCTCGGGATCCGGAACCGGAACACAGTACGGAACCGCTTACAATAACTGGAACAACGGTGAACCCAATAACGTAGGATCGGAGCATTATGGCGAGATCTATGCATCGGGTAGCGCACCCGGCAAATGGAACGATCTTAACGGCGCCGGCAGCCTTAGCTATGTAGTGGAATACGGCGGCTTAAGCACCGACCCGGCATTAACGCTCAGCGCCAACGCCACAATTATCAATGGAACCATTTTGCCGGTTACCGGTCTTCAGCTTAACGTGAGGCAAAAAGGGAAAAACATTGAAGTGGCGTGGTCAACCGAAACTGAAACGAATTGCGATCATTTTGATGTGTTGTACAGCACAGACGGCGTCACGTTCGCGAAAATCGCGACTGTAAGCGGACATGGAAATACAAATATCCGCCAATACTACGCTTTCACACATACGTCACCGGTATTTGGAAATAATTTTTACAAACTGCAGCAGTTTGACAACGACGGGCGCTTTAAATACAGCTCGGTAAAACAAGCCGGCTATGGGCTTTCAGCAGCAGCGTACCTGTATCCTAATCCTGCGCATGACCAATTAACCGTGGTGCATTCTTCAAAAAATTCCGGCGGCACTGTGCTGATCTATGACATGAATGGAAAGGTGATGAAGAAAGAGAAAATTGTTCCCGAGCGCAATACACTGAATATCGGCGCACTGGCTCCCGGCATGTACATTGCCGAAATCAGCGATGGCGCCAAATCAACACAATTGATTTTTGTCAAACAATAAAACTTACAGTTGTTAGCACCGTTTATTGTAATAGATTGCCATTTAACACATATTAAACAGGAAATGAACGCCGGGTGATTAGCTTTGCGTTTCCAAATACTGTTTATGAAAGTTGTTTTCGCTGTGTTGTGCCTGTTACTCACGTTCCAGGTCACCTTTTCCCAATCTGTTACCGGTATTGTTAAGGACGATGAGGGCAAAGCGCTCGCAGGAGCTTCCATTGCGCTGAAAAAGTCGGCCGATTCATCAATTGTAAAAATTGCGGTCACCACTGCCGCCGGACAATTCACCTTTACTGAAGTGCCTTCGGACAAATATTTCATCAATACATCGTTTGTTGGCTTTAATGTTCACAACTCCGATGTATTTGCAACCAACGGCTCGGCGGTAAAGTTGGAGCCTATCATGCTCTCGCGTATCAGTTCTGATCTTAAGGAGGTAACGGTTACGGCTACCCGACCGATCATTGAAGTGAAGGCCGACAAGATGGTGCTTAACGTAGAGGGAACGATCAATGCTGTTGGACAGGATGCATTGGAACTGCTGCGTAAATCGCCGGGTGTGCTGGTTGACCGCGACGACAACCTCAGCCTTAGCGGCAAAAACGGTGTGCAGGTGTACATAGACGGAAAACCCACACCGCTGTCGGGTAAGGATCTTTCGGATTATTTGAAAACGCTGCAATCTTCGGCCATCGAATCTATTGAGATCATTACGAATCCCTCGGCAAGATATGATGCTGCAGGTAACGCCGGCGTGATCAATATCCGGCTCAAGAAAAATAAAGCATTTGGCACCAATGGTTCGCTCACGGCTGGCTATGGCATTGGTGTTTATTCCAAATACAATGGTGGCTTGTCGCTCAACCATCGCGATGCGAAGGTGAATGCGTTCGGCAACTACAATTACAACAACAGGATCAATGAAAGCTTCATGAATATTGACAGAAGCCAATTGGATACGTTGTTTGATCAGGACGGAACGATGAAGTGGACGGGCAGTAGTCATAACGTTAAAGCCGGCCTGGATTATTTTATCAACAGCAGGAACACGATCGGCGTGATGATGAATGGAACCTATTCAAAAAATGATTTTGGTAACGTCAGCAACACTCTCATCACCTACGAACCAACGAACACTTACGTTAAAAAACTGGTTGCCGATAACCATAGCGCTTCCACACGCGACCAGTCGAACTTTAATATCAATTATCGTTACGCGGATACGTCGGGCCGGACATTGAACATGGATGCGGACTATGGTTTATTCAGGATACGCAGCGACCAAATGCAACCCAACTTTTATTTCAACCCCGCCGGTGCGCCCATCGACACCCGTATTTACAATATGGTGGCGCCCACCGATATTGATATTTATGCCTTCAAGACGGATTATGAACAAAATTTCAAATAGGGAAGGCTGTCGGCCGGCGCAAAAGTGTCTTATGTAAGAAGTCTAAATGATTTTCAACGCTACAATGTGTACGATGACGTCAAGGACCTTGACCGCGAACGTAGCAATGATTTTGATTACACCGAAAATATCAATGCGGCGTATATCAATTACAACCGGCCATTTAAGAAATTCAGTTTACAGATAGGCGTGAGGGCCGAACAAACTGTTGCCAAAGGCGAATCGCACGGTATGAGAAACGAGGCCGGCGCGCTGGTTGCTTACGACTCATCGTTTGAGCGAAATTATATTAACCTGTTCCCCAGCGCTGCCATTTCTTTTGCGAAAGGCAAGGATCACCAGTTCAATATTACCTTCAGCCGGAGAATTGACCGGCCCGCCTACCAGGACCTGAATCCTTTCGAATTCAAGCTCGACGAATACACGTACCAGAAAGGAAATACAGAGTTAAGGCCGCAATATACCAACAGCTTCGGCGTGTCACACACGTATAAATATAAACTCACTTCTGCTTTGAATTATAGTCATGTTACAGACGTGTTCACGCAACTGATCGATACAGCAGAACGTTCAAAGAGTTTTATTACGAGAAAGAACCTGGCCACGCAGGACATTGTCAGCCTGAATATCAGTTATCCGTTGCAACTCGGGTGGTTCAATGCTTTTGCGAACCTCAATACTTATTATTCGCACTACAAGGCAAACTTTGGAGCGGGAAGAAAGATAGACCTGGACGTTTACGCTTACAACCTGTACATGCAAAACAGTGCGAGGCTGGGTAAGGGATGGACGCTGGAACTTGGCGGCTGGTATTCATCGCCGTCTATCTGGCAGGGAACCTTCAAGAGCAAACCCATGTGGGGTGTAGACGCCGGGGTG